>CAMLEX010000034.1 GCA_946479055.1 uncultured Bacteroidota bacterium
CCTTTGCTTACTTCTTATCATGGGGTAGTTGGTGATTACGATTTCATCAGGGCCAAAGCAAAACTGGCGATAGAAATTAAAGGCGAATTTCCTGCTGTTGCCGATAAAGCTCATGTGCATTTAGTACAAGCCTATCATCCTTTGTTGTATCTCTATAATCAAAAAACCAATAAACCAACAATACCGGTTACCGTAACATTGGATGATACACAAAGGATCCTTGTTATAAGTGGTCCCAATGCCGGTGGTAAAACAGTGACGTTAAAAACCGTGGGCTTATTACAAATGATGGTGCAAAGCGGTTTGCTGGTTCCCGTGCATCCTTCATCACAATTCGGGATTTTCAAACAACTGATGATCCATATTGGTGATACGCAAAGTTTGGAATTTGAATTGAGCACCTATAGCAGCCATCTTATACACATGAAGCATTTTATGGAAAATGCAAATGGCAAAACACTTTTTTTTATAGATGAATTGGGTAGCGGTAGCGATCCCAACCTGGGCGGGGCTTTTGCCGAAGTGATCTTGCAGGAGTTGGCAAAAAAACATGCATTGGGAATTGTAACCACGCATTATCTAAACCTGAAAGTGATGGCAGGTAAAACAGCCGGTATTATCAACGGCGCAATGGGTTTTGATGAAAAAAACTTAAGACCTCTGTATAAACTCATCATAGGTAAACCCGGAAGCTCTTACACTTTTTCGATAGCAGAAAGAATTGGCTTGGACAGATCGCTTATTAAAAGGGCTAAAGATTTGGTCGATAATGATCAATTTCGTTTGGATAAATTATTGAACCGTACGGAACAGGATTTAAAAGATCTTGAGAAAAGAGAAATTGAACTGCAGCAGTTGATGAAGGAAAATGAAAAGCTGAAAAAAGAGATGCAGTTGGTGTTGAATAAAGAAAAACATTTGCAGCAGGTAGAACTATTAAAAGAGCAGAACCGTATTTCAGAAGAAAAGATCGGTTATCTCAAAGATATGGAACGTAAGCTGAAACAAATATTGATAGAATGGCGCAAAGAAGAAAATAAGAATAAAGTGGTGAAACAAATGGAAGCATTGTTGTTTAAAAAGAATGAGAAAAAAACAGCAAGCAAAATGCAGAAAAAGATAGATTCAAAATTTGATGAAGTGGGTGGTGAAATAAAAATGGGCGATAAAGTAAAAATGAAACGTAATCACCAGGTAGGGCAGGTGATTGAGCTTCGGGGGAAAAGAGCTGTTGTTAAAATAGGCTTATTACCGATGCAGGTAGAGATAAAAGATCTCGTAGTAGTGAAAGAAAAAATTAGTGAAGAATAGCCATGCGAAGTACGGCTATGCGAACTTTATAATCGGGTGCCTTGTTAATAAAATGCTATTTTGTTGATTTGGATCATTTAAAATGAGACGGCTATTCTTCCGGCTCCTATTTTTGAAAGATCAAAACCAACGATCGCCACCATGAACCTTAACTGCGGAAAGTTCAAAGCCAACCTATGCTTTCTTTTGTTATGCATTCTGAAAATCCCGGCCTTTTCGCAAAAGAACTCTCTTAAAGGAATAGTAGCAGACACCACGGAGAAGAAAACATTACATTATTCCATTGTCGCTTTAATCGACCTGTCCGATACTGTATTGTATAAATCCGTTCGTACAAATGAAGCCGGTGAATTTGAAATAAATAAAATTTTCGCTGGGCGATACAATATCATGATCTCTTACCCCGGCATGGCCGATTACCTCAAAGGCATAACGATTAGCGACACTTCAAAGATTGACCTGAAAAAAATTATAATGATACCAGAGTCCGTATTGCTGCAAGAGGTAGTAGTGAGATCGGGAGTGCCAATCCGTATGCGGGGAGATACGTTGGAATACACGGCTGATAGTTTTGCGGTAAGGGCAGGAGCCAATGTAGAAGAATTGCTGAAACGGTTGCCGGGAATACAGGTAGAAAAGAATGGAAAAATAATCGCCCAGGGAAAGGAAGTGCAAAAAGTATTGGTGGATGGTGATGAGTTTTTTTCGGATGACCCCGGCCTGGCAACAAAATACCTGAATGCAGAAGCGGTAGAAAAAGTACAGGTGTTTGATAAAAAAAGTGAACAGGCTGAATTTACAGGAATAGATGATGGTTCCCGGACGAAAACGATCAATTTAAAATTAAAGAAAAACAGGAAGAACGGATATTTTGGAAAATTGGCAGCCGGCAGCAATGGGGAACAATATTATAATCATGAAGCGATGGGAGCTTTGTTTAATGGCGGAAAAAAAATATCTGTTTTTGGCATGTCGTCCAAAACAGGTAAAGCTGGCCTTTCCAATAATGAATTAAAAAAATATGTGGCGCAGGATTATGAACGGATAGATGATGGTGTAACACGTTATCTTATCGGAAATGACGAATATGAAAGCGATAGTTATTATGGTAATGGATTACCTTCTATTCTAAATGGCGGCGCCCATTATTCCAACAAGTGGAAAGAAGGAAAACAAAAACTTTTTGGCAATTATCGTATAAAACAGGTAAATGCTTCCGGTTGGAATAATGGCAGCTCAACAACAGTATTGCCAGATGGTACGGGTTTTTCCAATAAGAGTGAAAGCAGGGAGAGCAGCCGGAGCTTCACACAAAAAGCAAGCGGCAGTTTTACTACTCCCTTGGATTCTTTTTCTACGCTTAAAATATCTGTCAATGGCAATCTTGGTCACAACACAAAAAATAGTGGCAGTATGAGCGAATCAAAAAATGAAAAAGGGTTTTTGGTCAACAACAGCATTCAATCGTACCGCCAGTTATCCGATTACAAAAAATTTGGAAGCAATATCAGTTACCAGCATAAATTCAGGAAGGAAGGCCGGACGCTTTCGGTGATACTTCAGCAGGACCATAACAGTGGAAACAGTGATAACTATAATTATTCTGAAACCAGGCTGTATGATCCAGCATCCGGAGTTTTTAAAGATGCGGATACATTGGACCAGCTTCAAAAAAGTTTGAACAACAATGAATCTTATGCAGCAAAGGCCACCTATACTGATAAACTGTCGAAAGAAATAGGTGTTTCCGTTGAATATGGATGGAAGACAGGTTTGTCTTCGAATGTATTTACTACGTTGAATAGAACAAACGGTAAGTATGAAGAGCAGGTGGATACACTGAGTAATGATTATGATTTTAAGGCTAATACAAGTATTGCCGGTACCGCTTTATCATGGAATAAAAAGAAGATCAATATAACTGCCGGCGCCAAAGTTTTTTATACGGCATTTAACCAGATAAATAACGATTCCAAACTGGAAAGCAAAAGACAATTTACCAATCTTGCTCCCCATGCTAATGTTTCAATACGGTTGAAAGAGAATACTTCGCTTTCATTCAACTATTCGGGTCAGACTTTTCAACCATCTGTGGAGCAGCTACAGCCATTGCGCCGAAGCAGCAGTCAATTGTATGTACAGATAGGCAACCCTGATCTGAAACCGGGTTTTAGTCATTCAGCGGGGCTTAATTTCGATTCATATAACTGGGTGAAAGGAAATAGCATCTATGCGTATATAAATTGGGATTATGCTGCAAATAATATAACCGGTAAAACAAATACAGATGCCCAGGGCCGCACCGTCAGCCAGTTTATCAATATGGATGGTATTCCCAATATTTCCGGCAGCATCCACTACAACTGGCAATACAAAAAGCTGAAGCTGAGACCATCTGTTTATACATCAATGGGACGGTACGGCAGCTATTCTATATTGAATGATCAAAAAATGAAAAATGAAAGTATGTACGGTTCCGCCGGTGCTTCTCTTCACTACGACTGGACGGATAAGCTTTCAGTGGGTTACCAGGGGTCTGTAAATTACAATGTGGGCTGGTCGGATATTGCGGCTAATAAATCCAATCGAAACTTGTCGCATACGCATAACGTTGACGCTACCGCTTTTCTGCCCGGAAAGTTTGAGCTCCGTTCGGATTGCCATTTCAATTTTCAACCTCAAAACAGTTTGTTTAAATCCAGTCTTACTACCATACAATGGAATGCCTCAGTTGAGAAGAAATTGTTTAAGAAAGACCAGGTATTTGTAAAACTGTCTGTCAATGATATTTTAAACCAGAATACGGGTTACTACAGGGGTGTGTATGGAAATACTGTAAGTGAATCGAACAGGCTGGTTATAAAAAGATATTGGTTGTTGACGTTTGGCTGGAATTTTTCAAAAAGTATAAAATAAGGAATATGCGAAATCGTATTGGAATATTGATCTTATCGTTTTTGGTTATGAATGTTGCGAATTCGCAGGATTTTACTACACGTGGAAAAATAGAATTTGAAATAAAGCGAAACAATAAGCGGATCTATTCCGCTGAAGAGATGGCTAATAATCCCTATGTAAGCAGCCTGCCAGAATTTGATATCTCCTACCGCAACCTTATTTTTTCCTGGAACAAGTCTGTTTATCAACCCGGCCGTAAAGGAAATGCAACGTCAGATTATATTAATGAGAATAGTGTTTTTACAGACCTGGATAAAAAGCAAACCGTTCAAAAACTTAATCAGTTCGGTGAGTATTATATATTTGAAGACAGCATAAGGAAAGTTAAGTGGAGGATTGAAAATGAAACACGCAAAATAGCAGGATGGACATGTCGTAAGGCTGTGGGTAGAATTCATGATAGTGTGTACGTAGTGGCTTTTTATAGCCCTGAAATAATTCCACAAAGCGGTCCTGAATTCTTTTCAGGTCTTCCTGGTATGATACTGGGCCTTGCGATACCAAGATATTATACTACCTGGTTTGCAACCAAAATTGAGATCGCCAATATTGATGAATCGAAAATTGTTCCTCCTGTCGTTAAAAAAAGCAAGCAGCACACGAAAAAAGAATTGGCAGAAATACTCTTGAAGAAATACAAAGATGCGGGATGGTGGAAAGATGTGACACTTGAAAAAGTAATAGAATCGCTCAATGAGTATACACTATAAACCAAAGATTATAATGAGAATAGTACTATTAATTACATGGGTGCTGGGCTATTATTGCGGCTCATCCCAGGGGTTTAGTAAAACCGGTACTGAAGATCTTTATTTATATAAGGGAACAGTACTCTTCAAAGATGGAAGCGGCTTTATTGCAAATGTGCAGAAGAACTTTGATTCTATCAGTGTTCTGCCAAAATATGGCGTGACATTTTTACGTGTTATCAGGGAGAAAGAAAATAAATCAGCGCAAACGATCTCAGTCAAATCCGGACTACAGGCTAAAACGACAGAGACAATAATCCGTCATGTTTCTCATTTTCAAATTGACACTATCGCTTACGGTAAAACAAAAGAATACACAAAACAAGGGCAAAACCTGCAGGGAAATAACCTTGCCTATTTTCTTGAACAGAACGATAGCCTTAGTGTAGGAGAAAAATTTTACTTCAACAGCTATGGTGTTGTGATGAGTAATCATCTGGTTGAAGAATTCGGCATGCCGGTGCTGACTATAGAACGGAATTTCAATTTTTACGGCATAGAAGGAAGTCAGGAAGGTGATGATGAAGAAGATATTTCAGTTGTTGAAACCGGGGATATACATTTTCCCTATAAAGTAAAAGTACCGGAAGCTCTTAAAAATAAAAGTTATCATAAAACATCATCGTACGAAGGAAGACAAATTGCTGATAATTATAAATCCGGCCGTTCACAATTTTTTGCCATTATTAATGAGCAGACCGGGGATGCGTCCTTTATTCTTGGCAGCATGCATAGTACCGAGTCGGCATTCTGGAATAAAAAGATTGATCAACCGGAGATACTTCAGCGATTATACTCCTGCAGAGCATTGTATTTTGAAAGCATGTACGATCCTCTCATAGTTAGTGAAGATTCAACCAATAAAAGCACAACTGCACAACATAGAACACTGGAGGACGAAGTGACACCACAACAAAAGGCTTTTTTCCGCCACCAATACAATACCTATCTGAAAAATTCGGGCATTGCTTATAATGATTTGATAACATTTCACCCTCTTGTGATTGATAATATTTTTACGAATACATTTTTTGAAGAAAAAAATATTTTCCTGGAGGATATATTAGCCGCCAGCCTACAAAAGGAGTTCATAAAAAAAAGCAGAATTGATTTCGATTTTAAAGAATTAGATACAAAAGAAGAGATTACAAATGCAGACAATTTCAGAGGGAAATATTACAGCCCGGCCCTTCTGATGAATGAATTGACGATGATGGAAGCTTACGTTAAATCAGTTTGGCGTGATTATGAGAATGGCGACATTGAAAAGATAGCGGAGTCTGCTAAAAACAAATACGGCCCGTCTTTTTATGATACATTGATCATGCAGCGAAACCAAAATTGGCTAGCCAGGATGATAGAAGGTATGAAAAAAGAGAAATGTTTTTTTATTGTAGGAGCTGCACACCTTGGAGGCCCTCATGGGATTCTCAATTTACTTAGAGAGAAAGGTTACAGCATTCTTCCTTTGAAATGGCTGAATTAAGTAATACAGTTCGATAGACTCAGCATTGAAAATGGATATTGAACACTTCTCCCGCTGAAATTATTCTTCGACTAAGTAAACAACATTGACCGGTGGATATCTATTCCCCCATAAACAACGCTTTCAATTCCGCAGCATCATGGGGTTTCATTTTACCACCCAGTATAAGGCGAAGTTGTCTTCTGCGCAAAGCCCCGTCAAATAATTTTTTTTCTTCTTCAGTTTCTGTAACTAATGGAGGAACCGGTATAGGCTTATTGTTTGAATCAAGTGCTACAAAAGTATAATACGCTTCATTGCTTTTGTATTTGTGTTGCTGTTTTAAATCTTCTCCCCATACTTTAAGATATATTTCCATTGAAGTATTAAAAGCACGGGAGATCTTAGCTTGTATATGAACTACATTTCCGAGTTTGATCGGATTTTCAAAGGAGATATTGTCTACAGAAGCAGTCACTACCGCCGCATTACAATGTCTTTGCGCAGAAAGAGCCGCAGCTATATCCATCCAGTACATCAGGCGTCCTCCCATCAGGTTTCCAAAAACATTGGTATCATTGGGCAAAACCAGTTCTGTCATTATAGTTATGCTATCGATTGCTTTGCGGGGCTCCATTTTTAAAATTTGCGCAAAGATAACTGGCAAACACGCAAATGGGCAAATATGCAAATGGCTGTCACAGTGAGCTTCAGAATGGATGCAGGTGGTCAAACGATTGCTTATTGTCTGTTGTTTATTGTCTATTCTCTTTGCCTTACATTTGCGCATCACTAATCTTCGTATGGAACTACAGCCCGTCATTTCTTTTGATAATACAGAGTTCGCATTTGAATACAAATCTGATAAGCAGTTAAAAAAGGCAAATTTTCTTTTTTCTTTAATGGGTCAGCCCTGGCTGGTAAAATTGGGTACCAAACTGGCTCCCTGGTCCATCAAAGCAGGATTGCCTGTGATAGGGATTATCCGAAGTACAATTTTTGAACAATTTGTAGGTGGTGAAACGTTGGAAGAAACATCCGTTGTTGCCAAAAAAATGGGTGAATACAAAGTGCAGGTTATTCTTGACTATGGGGTAGAAGGAGGTGATGATGGTGAGCATGGCTTCGATCATGCAACAGAAGAATTTATCCGTGTTATAAATTATGCCGCTACTCAACCTAATATTCCTTTTATGAGTATTAAGGTGACAGGGTTTGCAAGATTTGCATTGCTTGAAAAATTAGATGCAATGATGCATGCCGGAAGCGGAACATTGATGAAAAGATTTTTAAAGGCGGTGGATGATTTAGGAGCTGATGAAAAAGAAGAATGGCATCGTGTCCGTCGCCGGATGATGCAGATATGTGAAACCGCAGCGGACAAAAAGATTGGTGTATTGGTAGATGCGGAAGAAACATGGATACAGGATCCTGTAGATGCATTGACCATCCTGATGATGGATACTTTTAACAAAGAAAGGGTAGTGGTATATAATACTATTCAACATTATCGCCATGATCGGTTACAGTTTTTGAAAGATTCTTATACAGCGGCTGAGGAAAGAAACTTTATTTTAGGAGCTAAGCTGGTTCGGGGCGCTTATATGGAAAAGGAAAGAAAAAGAGCTGCCGAAAAAAATTATCCTTCACCTATTCAGCCCGATAAAGAGTCAAGCGACAGGGACTATAATGCAGGAGTAGAATTTTGTATCGAACATATCGACCGTATTGCAATTATTGTGGCTTCGCATAATGAGTACAGCAATTTACTCGCCACACAATTGCTCCGTGAAAAAGATTTGCCATTGGATCATCCGCATATTCATTTCAGTCAGTTATACGGAATGAGTGATAATATTACTTTTAATCTGGCTCATGCCGGATGCAGTGTCAGCAAGTATTTGCCTTTCGGTCCCATCAAGGATGTAATCCCATACCTGATGCGCAGGGCGCAGGAAAATACTTCCGTAAAAGGACAAACCGGAAGAGAGTCGGGACTTATAAAAAAAGAATTACAAAGACGGCATAAAAAAGGTTTTTAGTTCTGCAATAGAACTAACGTTTAGTTTTCACAAACATATTTATCCAGGTTTTCAGGCAACGGAGCAGAACACAAATTTTTTTTTCCAATAAAAAAATTTATCATTGTTGTTCAGAACGTTCACAACTGCTTAACAATTGCTGCCTTCTTCATCCATACAAGAATTACAAAATCGCATAGCCCTATATGAGGACATGAAAGCTTACAAAGAGCTTTACTACCTGCTTTTCGATGGGTTGCACCGGTTTTCATTTTCCTTTGTAAAATCGAAAGAAGTGGCGGAAGAAATAGTTTCCGATGTGTTTATCAAAGTCTGGCAAATGCGTAGCCGGCTTACTGAGATCAATAATTTAAAAATATACCTGTACACAATTACCAAAAATTTTTCTATCAATTATATTCAAAGAAATTATAAGAATGCTTCTCTGAGCATTGATGAAATGGATATTGAACCGGTGATAGAACTTAGTAATCCTGAAGAATTATTTATTTCCGCGGAATTGCTTGATACCATCCGCCAGGCTATACAGGAATTGCCGCCCCAGTGCAGGCTTGTCTTTCAATTGATAAAAGAGGACGGCCTGAAATATAAAGAAGCTGCTGAAGTGATGAATATTTCTGTTCTTACCGTCCGCAATCAACTCGCTATAGCTATCCGTAAAATCGGAGCTTCATTGCCCGCTTATATACGAGCATCATTCCCTTCAATCAAAGGATTTTCAGCTTCTTAGCCTGGTTTCTTTTTTAAGGAAAAATATTTTACTCTCCTTTGGTACATTCCATCTTTTTGATGTGTCTTTAATAGTTACAGGCAATAAACTATGACGGAAGAAAGATTTTGGCTATTGGTGAGCTTAAAGTTATCAGGCGAAGGACTCAGCGAAGAATTGGCTGAGTTAGAAACTTATTTGCAAAAGCATCCTGAAAGAAGGCAGCAGGCGGAGAGAGTTAATGCGTTGTGGTTAGCGACCGCTAATACAACACCTTCGCAGAAAGAGATTTCTTTCAACAAACACATGCAGCGGCTAAGTAATCATCTTTCAGAACCTGTATTGCAATACGAATCAATTGATACTAACGATGTAATCCCTGGCGAAAAAAATCTGAGTTCGTCAATTTATAAAAAGCTTGCTTGGGTAACGGGTATCGCAGCTTCTTTGCTTATTGTTTGGTTTGTTATTTTTGATTCTCCCGCTAACACGAAAGCCGATGAAACGAAAGCTCAAAACACCATTAGCACTAAAAGAGGATCAAAATCAAAAATACAATTGCCCGATGGTACCGAAGTTTGGTTGAATGCAGACAGCAAGATCACTTACAATGAAAATTTTCTGGGAGACATCAGGGAAGTACAGCTTTCTGGTGAGGCTTTTTTTGATGTGGTAAGAGACGAAACAAGGCCTTTTGTTATTCATACCAATGTGATTGATGTAAAAGTGCTGGGTACTGCATTTAATGTGAGATCATATGCCGATGAAAAAAATACAGAAACGTCTTTGATCCGTGGCTCAGTAGAAGTGACGCTGCGCAGTAATCCAGAACAAAAATATACGCTGAAGCCAAATGATAAACTGACAGTTGATAATAATATGGCTAAAGCATTGACGCCAGATGCAATTCCGGACAAAAAAATAAATGAAAGTAATCAGGCGGCCTTATCCATATTGAGTAAAGTGAAATTTAATGAGAATGAAAGCAGTGCCAGTGAAACACTTTGGGTAAAAAACAAACTTGCATTTGATAAAGAACCCATGGAAGAGATCGCCTTAAAAATCGAGCGTTGGTACGATGTAAAAGTGATTATTGATGAACGGATTAAAAAAGAAGATTTTACCGGCACATTTGAAGGAGAGAGTTTGCAGCAGGTAATGCAAGCCCTGCAACTCTCGGGAAAATTCCGGTATTCTATCAATAAGAAAGAGGTGACGATCCGGCCGGCTCAGAATCATTAAACCTTGCCTGGTACGATATAAAATTTTGTAAACTGCTTAAAACGATTGCTCAACCCCAAAAACTGCATGCATATGAAAAAACACCATTAGCCCCACATAAAAAGTAACGGAGAATGTTTGCGGCATCCTCCGTTTACCAAGGACAGCAAATTTGCTCATGCTTGAGCAAAAATTCTATCATTTAAATCAAAACTAAGGTATGAAAAAAAATGGATTTGGCATATGCCCTCATATGCCCGGCCTGTTCATCAAATGCTTGTTAATGATGAAATTTACCACTCTGCTCATTTTCGCTTTTTCTCTTCAATCTTTTGCCATCGGTTACGGGCAGGATAATATAAGTCTTAACCTTGATAAGGTCTCTTTTAAAAAAGTGTTCAAGGCTATTGAGCAGCAGGGATCCTTTCGCTTTGTCTACAAAGATGAAATTTTACCTCACGAACAGCGGATAAGTATCGCTGTTGAAAATGCATCGTTAGAGGATGTATTGAAACAAATTTTAAAAAACACCGAGCTAAGCTTTCGCCGTTTGAGCGGCAGCCTGGTTGTTATAACTTCAGAAGCTGCTGCTAAAAATGCTATAACTATTAGCGGAAAAGTAACCGATGATAAAGGAGAACCACTTCCCGGTGTAAATATAGTTGAAAAAGGAACTGCCAGTGGTGCTACTACAAATGATGAAGGGATGTTCATCATGAATATTGAAAACGCTAATGCTATATTGGTATTTACCTATATCGGTTATTTATCCAAAGAAGTAAATGTTGAAAATCGAACTACTATTCCCGTTCAATTGATTCCTTCTAACAGGAACATGCAAGAAGTGATCGTTGTGGGTTATGGTCAGCAGAAAAAAAGCCTGGTTACGGGAGCGATCTCCTCTGTAAAAGCGGAGCAATTAAACACCGTTTCGTCAACGCGTATCGAACAGGCATTGCAGGGAAGAACTGCAGGTGTCACTGTATTGCCCAGTTCAGGTCAACCCGGTGCAGGCCTGAAAGTGAGAATCAGGGGAACCGGTTCTAACCGTGGTAATGAGCCGCTTTATATTATTGATGGTGTTCGTGCCGGTGGTATCGAATACATTGATCCTTCCGAGATAGGCTCTATTGAAATATTAAAAGATGCCGCATCTGCTGCTATCTATGGTGCAGAAGGCGCCAATGGTGTTATTATTATTACTACCAAAACTGGTAAAAGAAATTCATCGGAAGTCAATTATAGTGCTCAATATGGAAAGCAATCAGTGAAGGATGATTTTATTAAAATGATGAATGCGCAACAATACCAGCAATACCTGGAAGAATCTAATTCCCCTGGCAGACCAACAGCAGGTGATGTAGCCGGCATACAAGGCACTAACTGGTTGAAAGAAGTTTTGCAGACAGCTCCGCAACATCATCATACACTAACCTTCAGTGGTGGATCAGAAAAATCAACTTATTTAGTTAGCGGTTCGTTTTTTTCACAGGAAGGTATTGTTGGGGGTAACAAATCCCGTTTTGACAGGTATACAGTCCGGTTTAACGGCGATACTAAACTAAAACCCTGGTTAACGATAGGTAACCGTTTGTCTGTTTCTCAAAATAAAAGAAAAGCGATTTCTGATAATGATGAATTCGGATCTATACTTGCCAGTGCGTTGGTAATGGATCCGGTTACTCCTGTAACATACGCTCAGGGCTCAACGTTGCCGGCGCATGTACAGGCCGCTTTGAATGGTACAACTTCAACAGGTGTTCCAATCAGCTCATTATTGCGTCGTAATGAAAATGGAAATTTATATGGCTTGTCCAACTACCTTAAAGGAGAATATGGCAATCCGGTCGCAAGGATCAGTTTGGCGAAAGGACAAAATATTCAAACCAAAGTAGTGGGTAATGTTTATGTAGATATAGAACCTTTCAAAGGATTCAAGTTTACGTCAAGGTTTGGTGTAGATGCCGCCTCACAATATGGACATGGCTGGACTCCTACTTTCTGGTACTCTAGTGAAAGCCTTAATGCTATTGCCAATGGTAATGATTACAGCGACAACTGGTTTACCTGGCAATGGGAAAACTTTGCTACTTATCAAAAAAAGATCAGGGAACATAGTTTTACCGTCTTAGGTGGTGCGTCTGTTTTGAAAACAGTTGAACATCATGTAGGCGGAAGTTATTCGGGATTGTTTAAAGAAGATGACCGGTTTTCATATGCTGATAATGTACCAGATGATGTGGACAGGATAGGAAGTATTGGCCGTTCCCGAACACTGGCATCAGTATTCGGAAGATTATCTTATGATTTTGAAGGTAAGTACTTGTTTAATGCAACAGTAAGAAGAGATGGCTCTTCAAAATTTGCACCGGGCTATCAATGGGGCACTTTTCCTTCCGTATCGGCAGGTTGGGTAATCTCCAATGAAAAATTTTATTCCAACGGAGTTTCTGACTTTATGAATTATGCCAAGCTGCGTGTCAGCTGGGGACAAAACGGAAGCTTATCAAATGTAGGCGATGGAGAATGGAAAAATGCTGTTGTTTCAGGATACTATTATCCTAATGCAGGCGGAACCCTGGATAATGGTGCAGCGCCTGAGAACCTGGCTAACCCTACTTTAACCTGGGAAACAAGCGAACAGATTGATATAGGTGCTGATCTTGCTTTTTTAAATAATCGTCTTTCATTGACGGTAGATTATTATAAAAAAACAACCAAAGATCTGTTGACGGGTGGCTCCGCTCCTTTTTATGCAGGCGCTCCTTTATTTACTGTAAATGCCGGTGAAGTAGTTAATAAAGGATTTGAATTTGAGTTGACCTATAAAAGTGAAACAACGAGAGATTTCCATTATGAAATAGCTGCCAACTTTACTACCGTCGATAATAACGTTACTTTTCTTGATCCCAATATTCCTTTCATCGGTGGCGCCGGAGTAGGAACCGGATGGACTACAACAGCTATGAAAGTAGGAAACCCGATCTGGTATTTCAATGGTTATAAAACAAACGGTATTTTCCAAAGCCAGGATGAGATTACAAAATATCTTAGCGCTACAGGCATTACAGGCTATACACCTAAGCCGGGGGAACCGATCGTGGCTGATGTAAATGGTGACAAACAGATATCAAATGCCGATCAAACTAATATCGGTACACCACATGCAAAATTTGTATATGGTGGTCGTATAAATCTTTCTTACAAAGGATTTGATTTTCTCGCCTTCATACAAGGTCAAACCGGTAATGATATCATCATGGGCTTTAACCGGACAGACCGTGCCACTGCTAATAAACCTGAATTTTTTTATACCGATCGCTGGACTGGAGCCGGTAGTACGAATACATGGTTTGCGGCCAATACCGCCAATCCTTATATTTATAACAGCGACCTGATGGTTTTTAATGGTTCATTTGCCCGCATACGTCAGTTGCAACTGGGTTATACTTTACCAGCCAGCATAATGAACAGGATTAAATTCAAGAATGCAAGGGTATATGTAAGCCTGGATGACTTTTTCACTTTTACAAAATATCCCGGTGTTGATCCTGAAGGTGGAAGCAATGGCGGAAACAGTATCGGCATTGACAGGGGCGGTTATCCCATCCCAAGAAAAGCGATGGTCGGGTTATCCGTTAGTTTCTAAAAACTTTAAGCAACAGTAATCATGAAATGAGCCATAAAAATTTTCGAGCAATT
>CAMLEX010000035.1 GCA_946479055.1 uncultured Bacteroidota bacterium
TACTGGCTTCGCAGGTGGTTTGGTTCGATTGTCTGATTACGAATGTAGATCGTACCCCACGCAATACAAACATGCTGACCTGGTACAGGGAATTATGGCTGATCGATCATGGTGCCGCACTTTATTTTCATCATGCCTGGGACAACTGGAAGGAACAAGCCCGCCGGCCATTCACTCCAGTCAAAGATCATGTATTGTTACCATGGGCCAGTGAGCTTAATACGGTTGATGAAACATTCCGTGCTATCCTTACACCCGATCGTATTCATGCCATTGTTTCCTTGATACCCGACGAATGGCTTACCGCTGATTCACCACCGGGCACTGCTGTTGAAAAAAGAAAAGTATATGAACAATTTTTAAATACCCGGCTCTCAACATCCGATATTTTTGTAAACGAAGCAAAGCATGCAAGAAAATCAATTATTTGAATACGCCGTTATTCGTATAGTGCCGAGGGTAGAACGGGAAGAGTTCCTCAATGTCGGGGTGATTCTCTTTTCCCGTAAACAAAATTTTTTACAAGCCCTGTTCCAACTTGATAAAACGAGGCTACAGGCTTTTTCAGATAAATTAGATACCGGGGAAGTAGAAGAACACCTGCTGGCTTTTGAAAGAATCTGTAACGGCGGTCCGGATAGCGGACCTATCGGCCAGTTGGATATGGCTTCACGTTTTCGCTGGCTGACAGCTACCCGCAGTACGGTAGTACAAACTTCTAAAGTGCATCCGGGTTTTTGCAGCAATGCGCAGGAAGCTATTCAAAAATTATTTACACAATTGGTACTGTAGAAAATATTAGCAACTACTACCAGGCCAGGTTGAAATTTTTCGTGATATGAAAAGTGAAACGACAGAAGTGAAAATGGGGTCACATTTTTATTTTTCACTTTTCACTTTTGACATAACACTACCATTCGAATTACAACCATCCCGAACGCCTGAAAAAATAATACAGCAAGCTGCAGGCAGTGATCGTTAAAATAATTACAGCATAATAACCATAATGCCATTCAAGCTCTGGTATAAATTTAAAGTTCATCCCATAAAAACCAGCTACCATGGTTGGTACAGCAATGATCGCCGCCCACCCTGCAAATTTTTTTGAGGTATCATTCTGCGATATGGATATCAGCGAAAAATTTGCTTCAAGTGCTGTATTCAGGAGCTCCCTGGTATTGTCCACCATTTCATTGATACGTATAGCATGATCATAAATATCCCGGAAATAAGGTTGTGTTTCATTGGAGATGCATTTGATATCAAATCGCATCAACCGGTTACAGATATCAATCAATGGAGATACGGCTCTTTTTACATCCAGTAATTCCCGTTTCAACAAGTATATCTGCTCTGTAGTTTCACGGCTGGGTTTTTCTTTAAATATCTTATCCTCCACTGCCTCCAGCTCCATTTCCAGTTCGTTCACCACCGGGAAATATCTATCAACAATAAAATCCATGATCGCATATAAAACAAATCCCTGGCCCTTGCCTAATAACTCCGGCATAGTTTCGCAACGGGATCGTACTTCTGTGTAAGCAACGGATGATCCATGCCGGATACTGACAATAAAATTTGTTCCTACAAAAAAATGGGTTTCACCAAATTCAATATGCTTTTCCTGGTTCATCTGTGCGGTGCGGAGTACGACAAAAATCGAATCACCATATAGTTCAATCTTAGGTCGCTGATGGGCCCTGTGTGCATCTTCGATAGCCAGGTCGTGTAAATGAAATTCATCCTGTACCCTGCTGAGCAGCTCTTCCGACGGTTCGTGTAATCCGATCCACACAAACTTATCGGTTTCTTTAAGAACCTTATGTACTTTATTCAATTCAACATCGGCAAGCCGGTGGCCACCTGCATAGGCAGCACAATTGATAATTTCTTTCATAAATTTCATTTGAAATGATCAATATCGTTAGCTATAGTAAGTTCGGAAAATAAACAGACAGTACGAATTATAACACGATTTGGTTGCCGTTTTCGAAAACATTAAACCGGCATGGAGAAATTCCACTCCTATTTGTATTTAAATATATCCTGCAATTAACCACCATTAATTTGAGATATTATTGCCGCTATACCTCCAGATAACTGCTTAACTTATCCAATTCCAGGATAGTGGTTTTGCCATCTTCACTTTCCCGGTACATAGTTATAAACTTTGCATTGAATATTATTTCATCATACGTATAAGAAGTGCGTTGTATAACCGTAGTGGAATAAACATCGTCATATCCCTTTACCTGCACATATACTTCTACATCAGATGATTTGTAATCTTCCTGCGCCAAACCAAGCAAAGGACTTTTTTCATCTATCGGATGTACTACCGTCCAGTTCATCATCAGTGTATCTACTTTGCTTCTTTCCAATTCCAGTTCATAAAATTTATAGGATGTGTTCCCATTATCATGTTCCTGCAAAGCAAGATTTACTTTTATTACCGCATCGGTCAGGTTATGATTGTCTTTGTAAGAAGCTATCCGGAACATCAATGCTGTCTTACCCTGGAAAGGTGCTATCAGTGCATGATCACTGAAAGCTATATGCGGCCTGGGCCTGGCAAACCGTCCGTAGATAAGACCAGTAGCTACCGCAAAAGAAAGAAAGCCACTCATTGCCTCAATAGCAGCCACCATGTTAACTCCATCATCAACAGGATTCACCCGTCCATACCCTACCGTAGTAAAAGTCTCTGCACTGAAAAAATATACTTCTTTATACTGTTGCCATTTGGTAGTAGCAATAATACCCTGGAAACCTTCCACACCCATCAATATATAAATAATGGTATACAGTAAATTGATGGAAAGAAAGAATAATACGATCACAGTAATAAATTTCCATAGCGGCATGTTAAGCATACTATGAAAAAGACTGAACCTGTTCCAAAAGGAAACGCCTTCTTTCTCCAGGTTATACGTTCCATCCCGGTTAATAAATCTTCCGCCGTAGCTATTCACATTAGTACCAAAACCGGTATCATTATTTGCTTTCGAAAAAGGGTTTATCCGTGTGCGTGTAGCCATGATATATTTGAAATTATTTTTCAAGGTAAAATAAAAAAAATGAACAGCCGAAATTCCGGCAGTAAGTGGTAATTTTATAAGGCAGCATACAAAATATTGTAACAGAAAGTGAAATACAAACAAATAGAAATACCTCATTATCTCAAAGATTACATCCAGTCGTTCTGGGTGCTGAATAATTTTACTAACGCTGCTGCAAAATCTTTCAGAACGATCGCCGATGGTTGCCCCGGGCTTATTTTTCAACATCCGGAAAAGGGTGTGCTATACCAGAATGAGAAACAATTACCTGCTGGTTTTTTGTACGGCCAGGCTACAAAACATAATACACTTCAATTATCCGGGCAGTTCAGCACTGTAGGTATTTTTTTCTATCCGCATGCGCTAAAAACTATTTTTGGATTAAATGCAAGCGAACTCACCGACTCATGCATTGACCTCACTCTTCTTTCTGCAACACAAGGCTTTCAACTTTCAGAAAGATTGATGAAAAGTATATCAACCGATGATCAGATTGAAATAGTATCCTCCTTTCTATTTTCCCAAATGCAAAAGAATAATCAACCAGTGGATGGAAAAACAGGATATGCTTTGTCAAGGATCATCTTATCCAAAGGAAGTATTTCTTTAAAAGAATTAACAGAAAGCCTCAACCTGTCTGAAAGAAGCTTTGAACGGAAGTTCAAAGAGCATGTGGGTATTTCTCCTAAATTATTTTCCAGGATCTGCCGCTTCCAGGCATCACTAAAACAATTGAAGCATAATAATTACAATAAGCTTTCTGATATTGCTTTTGAAAACGATTTTGCAGATCAATCACACTTTATCCGCACATTTAAAGAATTCTCTGGTTTCTCTCCCAATCAATACCAGCAACAATCTTACGAGCTAGTTGAAAACCTTTCTGAAGTGATGAATTAATCGCTTGTCGGTTTTGTTCTATTTTATCAATGCAGGTCATGGCATTTTTGTAAAAAAATGATATGCAAATTTTAATTTTTGGTTCTACAGGCGGTACTGGCCGCCAGCTTGTTGAACAAGCACTTCACCAAGGCTATAAAGTAACAGCCTTTGCAAGAAACCCGGAAAAGCTGCAACTAAAAGATTCCAACCTGAAAATGATACAAGGAGATGTGATGGATCTGTCTTCCGTAGAGTACGCCATGCAAAACCAGGATGCAGTCTTATCATCTATCGGTTCGCCAGCTAATAAGATAGGAACTATACGGTCAACGGGAACAAAAAACATTATCCATGCAATGGAGAAAACTGGTATAAGACGTTTCATTTGCCAAACTTCGCTCGGCTATGGCGATAGCAGTAAAGTATTGGACCAGACCCCTTTTTATTTCAAATACCTCATTGTTCCTTTTATTTTACGAAAGGGTTTTGCCGATCATGAATTACAGGAAAGCTATATTAAGAGCAGCCAACTCGACTGGGTAATTGTTCGCCCCGGAAATCTGACAGACGACAAACACACTGGTAAGTACAGGCATGGCTTTGCGGCTACCGACAAAAAAATTAAGGTAAAAATTTCCCGTGCAGATGTCGCCGATTTCATGTTGAAACAATTAACAAACGATATCTATCTTCATAAGACACCAGGATTGTCTTACTAAATGTGATAAAATATTCATTACAACAATCAGGATAATATGCCAACACTACCAAATTCTCATAAATCAAATCTGGCAGAATAATACGTACAGCAATAAATAAATAATAATGCTGTTCAGAAATCCGCTAGAGTTGGTAACCTTTATTCATGGTTCATCCGTACAGGCTGGCACAATGGTTGTTTTCCTTATCTCAAAAGATCGTTATGATACGCAAATTAAAATCGGGAGAATACAGGCTTTACTCCCGCAAAAAAGATCCCAAGACCAATAAGCGTCGAAACCTTGGCACTTTCACCTCCCTGGCTGCAGCTAAAAAACATGAGAAAGAGATCCAGTTTTTCAAACGTCATAAATAACAACCGGTTCTGGCCTTCAGTGTAACCGCTTATCATTTGTTTAAAGACTGGAGTCAGATGGCATAAAAATTGCGCCACTTCGAAAGCATTCCCCATCCAACTCCGGCTAACTGGCTCATTTACCATTTTTTAAACCATAAAAAGTTATTGTATGAAAAAATTATTGTTTCTGTTATTATTCAGCGGAGTGATCACCGGCGTTGCTATGGCCCAGGAGCAGAAAGAGATGAAAACTGATCAAAAGGAGTGGGAACAAAAGGTTAAAACTGAGCTGAAACTTACCGATGAACAACTGGTAAAGTATGATGCGATTTGCAAAGAATATGGCGAAAAAATTGATGCCATAAAGAAAGATGCCAGCCTGACCAAAGAAGTTCAGAAAGAAAAAAAGATGGAATTGAAAAAAGAAAAACAAGCAAAACTGTTTGAATTCTTTACTCCTGAACAACAGACAAAATATAACGAACTGATAATGGAGAAAAAGAAAGAAACAAAACCTGCGGGATCTTAACCCGATCATTCCATAATAGCTTTCGCAAAAGCCGGTCAATGCATAGCCGGCTTTTTATTTAAGAGATCCTATGTTTCTGCAATAAGATCATGTCTTTTTTGAACTCCTTGTTCTATGTTTAAGTTTTTTTAAACTATCCCCGTCCGTAAAAACTTACATTTGATTTATGAAAATCAAGCTGATCCTGACAGGTTCTACCGGCATGGGAGGCGAAGGTGTATTGCATGAATGCCTGCAGCAAGATGAGGAAGAAACCGCGGATGTATTTGCAGAGTTTAAACCATTCAACTGATGAATAGTATCCCTGTTATTAAAAAGGTTGATCCGGCATCCCCGGCAGCAAGGACAATGATGGAAGCGTTATGGGAAGAAATTCAAACCCGTTATGGTTTCAAGGCGCCAAATCCATTTGTTCCTGCTTCTTTTGCAGGAACAAGGGCTGGTTTCTGGATAGCGTTTACAAATAATGAGCCTGTTGGAAGTATTGCTATTGTCCCACTATCTGAACATGAGGCCGAATTAGATATAATGTATGTGGTTCCTTCCTTCAGAGGTTTGGGCATTGCAAAAGAACTTATGACTGCATTGGAACACCATGCTAAAGCAAATGATCTCACAATTATAAAGCTAAGAGCCGGGGCGCCGCAACCTGAAGCTCTCCGGTTTTATGAAAAAATGGGCTATACACAGATAACGGCGTTTGGAAAATGGATGAATGACGATACCGCTATATGTTTTGAAAAAAAATTATTACAAGTCCTTTGAAAATTCAACGATCAAATACCGGTTTGCTTCTCCTTCCTGCTATAGGTATTTGTCTTTTTGTCATTCTTTATTTCATTGCAGCGGCCTTATACCCTGGTGGTTCGGAAGTCAACAGGCTGGCAAAAGGATTTAGCTGGAAACATAATTATTGGTGCGACCTGCTGGAAACCCATGCTGAAAACGGAGAACAAAATACAGCAAGACCGATGGCTATTATTGCAACGGCTGTTCTCTGTATAAGTATCGCTGCATTCTGGTATTTTGTTCCCGGGCTTTTTTCTTTTAAACCATTCCTGAAAAAAACAATTCAATATACAGGAATCATGTCGATGGGAATGCTGGTATTCCTGCAAGCAGATTTTCATGACACGGTTATTAATACTTCCGGAGTATTGGGTATTGTCGCTATCACTTTAACATTGGTTGGGTTGTATAAAAATCATTCCTATTCTCTTTTTATGTTAGGGTTGCTTTGCTTTGTATTATTTTTCCTGAATAATTATATTTATTATACAAAAAATGGGATCGGCTATCTGGCCGTTATTCAAAAGATTAGTTTCTTTTTGTTCCTGCTTTGGTTTTTCATCCTTACTATTCAATTATTTTTAAAAACCAGGATTAGCAAATAATATATTTTCCCGGCTTAATTTTGACAGATGGAAGCGGATATCCATACATTATATCAATCCACTTTTTATCATATCCTGGATTTTAAATGCAGGTGTAAAGACTGCAATACTTCCAATCCTGAATATGCCTCTGCTTTTTGTATCAGCTTTATCCGAAGGGGAAATTTTCTTTTTAATGTTTTCCGAAATTCATTCGATTCCCACACAGGAAGGATACTGGTCACTAAACCTGGCTATGAACATACGGTTACCCATACTCACACGGTGCCCGATGAGTGTACGATCTTTGAATTGAAAAAAGAATTTTATGAAGAGCTGACTGAACATTTCAGCAAAGGCAGAAATCATTTTTTCAATAATAACGATCTTCATTCGCTGTTGCTGAAAACAAGTGTTGAAACGGAATACCTGCATCACCAAATCCTTTTTCGATGCTTCCGCAACAGGACAATAAAATTAGAAATAGATGGTTTGGTGATGGAACTTTTTCAGTTGGTAATTAAAACGATCACCGGTAACTCTGCAACCGACAGGCTAAAAGACACACTAAAGAAAAATCATTTATCCACTATTGAAAAAGCAAAAGCTTATTTAGCTGATCATTTTATGGACGATATTTCGTTGAAAGAAATAGCTGATCATTGCTGTTTCAGTGCTTTTCATTTCAGTCGCATATTCAAAACTTTCACTTCCTCTTCACCACATCAATACTTGTTGAACCTGCGTTTGAAACATGCTGAAATATTGTTGAAAAATACAAAGCTTCCTATAACTGATGTTTGCTTCTCTTCCGGATTCAACAGCCTTGAATATTTCTCTGCTGCTTTTGGACAAAAATATAAATATGCTCCGTCCAGGTTCAGAACCGCCAGGACTATAAGATAAACCGGCGGCGAAGAAGCGCAAGGATATATAATGTTGTGTTGCGAGCCATTGCGTCATTGCGTCTTCGCGGCAAAAAGAGCAAGATTCCTTAAGTTTCAGCACTGCCCCGATTTTAGCTTTGTCAATAAACAATACTATTATGAAAGAGCACTTATTGACAACATTGGAAAATTCCAGGAATTACACAGTAGCGGTTGCTGAAGCAATGCCGGAGAAAAATTATGATTTTAAACCTGTGCCGGAGGTTTGGAGTTTTCTTGAGCAATTGCATCACATTGCGTACGGTATAGGTTGGTGGGAAGAAAATTATGTAAAAGGCAATAAAATTGATTGGGCTCCCACACCCACTAAAAAAACGAAAAAAGAGGTTATCAATTATCTCGGCCAGGCTTATGATTCATTAAAAGAAACAACTGGTAAAACCGAATTTAGTGATGATCTTATCAAAGGTTTTAATTCAACATTGGATCATATCACTCATCACCGCGGGCAAGCCATCCTGTACCTGAGATGCAAAAACATTCAAGCTCCTGAATACATCTACTGATAAAAAACAATTCATCAAATTTTAAAAAAATAATATGGCTGTATATTATATTAATAGCTACGACATTGAAAATATAGAAGAGTTCAAAAAATATGCTCCGGCTGTATATCCCTTGCTGCAGAAATACGGAGCCGAAGTACTAGCAGCGGATATGGAGGTGATCGTAATGGAAGGCACTGCAAAAACGATGAATGCAATTATCAGGTTTCTTTCCAAAGAAGCTGCATTAAATTGCTATAATGATTCCGAATACCAGGAGATAAAGAAAATAAGGATTAACTCAACAAAGAATTGTACAATGGTTTTAGCAAAACAAATAAGTCAGTAACTATTGCGGCTTATACTATGGCCCGATTACACTTAATAAAAACTTAGACCGGATGTCTAAGTTTTTTTATACCATTATGAACCCAGGTAAGAGCGCAATAAATTAAAATTTTGATTTTCCCTTAGTTTGGAAAGGGCTTTATCCTTGATCTGTCTCACTCTTTCCGGGGTAATGCTAAAGCGTTGACCAATATCATCCAGGCTCAGCGGGTGATCTATACCGATACCATAGAAATAACAGAGCATCATCTTGTGCCGCTCAGGAAGTGTTTGCAGCGACCGGTCAATTTCCTGTTTTAAAGATTCTGAATGATATAATTTCTTATCCGCATTTTCCGCATTCGTATTTTCCAGGGTGTCTATTAAGGAACTGTCATCATCTTCTGAAAAAGGAGTATCCAGGCTAACATGACGCCCTTTACCTTCCAGGTGAGCACTTATTTCCTGCAGGTCCATATTCATTGCTTCTGCCAGTTCATCTGCCGAGGGTGTCCTTTCTAATTCCTGCTCCAGTAATGATCCGGTTTTTTGAATGCGATTGGTTAATACTACTTTATTGAGTGGCAGGCGGATCAGCCTGGCATGGTCTGCAATAGCTTTTATAATACTCTGACGGATCCACCACACGGCAAAAGAAATAAACTTAAATCCACGGGTATCGTCAAAACGTTCAACTGATTTAATCAATCCAATATTTCCCTCATTAATAAGATCAGGTAATGAAAGCCCCTGGCCCTGGTATTGCTTGGCTACAGATACTACAAACCTGAGATTAGCTTTTACCAGCCTGTCAAGAGCCCGTTTGTCACCATTCTTAATTGCAGTTGTCAGCTGAGTTTCTTCTTCCATGCTGAGTAGTGGTACTCTTCCAATTTCCTGGAGATATTTTTCCAGGCTTGCGGATTCGCGGTTGGTGATGGATTTGGCGATTTTTAGTTGACGCATACGGAACGATTAATAGAGTTTTTACAAATAAGGTTGTGTTGATTACTATAGTAAAGGAACGAAAGGAAGGGGCCGAAAAAAATAGAGCAGGCCCTCATTTGTATGTAATAGTTGCAGCGAGGCCCTTGTAGAGTTTATACTACATAGGCAGGCACGCGGAATAATTATGCCGGGGATTGCATTTTTATTAACCCAGGGCCATAGTGAGCCTTGGTAAAAGGTTTATTACAAGATTAATTTTAAGCAAGTTACAGTCACCAGTCTTTAAAAATCATTAATCATTGCCGGCTTTAGCTCCGGGTAACCTGCTTTTGATCCATTTGATCTGTCCATTATGATTTGATTCATGCTCACAAACATGAAACCATTTGCAATAATTGTTGGTTGGCTGCCTACCAAAAAATTCAGGGTCAACAGTCATCAGCCATTTATCATCCCGTTTTTTAAACTCCGCTATTGTTTTTTCCCGGGTTTCTTTCAATATATCAAGGTAATAAGTAAGCTCATTTCCTTTGATCTTTTGTCGGCCCTCATCACCAAGGTTCATCGCTGCTTCCCATTTGGCTCTTTCATCATCATTGTAATCCCCTCTCCCTTCAAAAGTGTTAGCCCTGTAAAAAATTTCTGTTGCCGCAAGATGCAGGAGCATAGCACCAATAGTATTTGATGATGGGTCATGCAAATAATCAAGCTGGTCTTTCGTCATATCCTTCACTGAACGCAATACTACTGCCCGCATCCAGTTCATCATCGAAACAAGTGTGCCGATCTGTGGTGAAAATCCTTCTTTAGGACCTATTATATGAAGACCTTCTTCCGGGCTTTTATCCATGGCCCAACCGGTTTGAGGAAACGCCGCTATGCCGGTTAATCCCGTAGTAAGTGCGGTAGCTGTTTTAATAAAATTCCTGCGGCCTGGTTTGTTTGTTATCTTTCTCATAAAATTATGTTTTACTGAAAGTTTATAATACAAGGAACAGGGTACTTCACTGCATCAGTCAACGTACAGATTATTTATTTCTCCAATAAACCATCTTCCTTCCATTGTTTAAATACAGCAATCGTGCTATCACTTAGCTTTTCCGTCTTTTTTAAAGGCATAAATCCTTTTTCATGAGGATCGAGTTCTATGCGGCGGACTATTTCATCAATATCGGCTTTTACATTAGCATAGTTATCATAGGCTTTTTTGCGTCCTCCTTTTTCGGGAATATGACAAGGACTGCAATTGCCAACGATAAGGGTTTGAATACTGCTTTCATAAGCCAGCTTGGAACTCTCCTTGGTGGAAGCCACAGCTTTTTTTGAACTGCCGCAATAAGAAAAAACAAATACAGTAACTACTAAAAGAAAAAGAACAGAATATCTCTTCATGGTGGTAAATTTTTGACTTTAAAAATACAAGATAATTATTCGTAGGTAAAATAATTTATTATTACTTTATCCCGGTTGATCAGAACAAAAAACAATAACCAGATTGTACCTTCACGGCATGCCTGTTTCTCCTGCCAGTATACAAGATATTCCAGCATTGGTAGCCCTTATTAATAGTGCTTATCGTGGTGAAGCTTCTAAAACCGGATGGACAACTGAAGCCGATCTGCTGAAGGGTGAATTGCGTACTGACATATCTACCTTAACAGCCATTATTGAAAATAAGGAAGCTGTTATATTAAAAAATGTTTCTGAAAATGGCAGTATCACCGGTTGTGTATACCTACATAAAAAGGAAAGAGGTTTGTATCTTGGTATGCTGACGGTTTCTCCACTGTTGCAGGGTGCCGGCATTGGTAAGCAATTGCTGGTAGCGGCTGATAACTATGCAAAGGAAAATAATTGTGACGCTGTTTTTATGAGTGTGATTTCAGTCCGGCATGAACTGATAGCCTGGTACGAAAGAAACGGCTACCGGCAAACTGGAGAACGGGAACCTTTCCCCACCGACCTGCGATTTGGGATTCCTACCCAACCATTGGAATTTGTGATCATGGAGAAAAAAATGAGTGATGAATAGTGAGTGGGATGTATTGTCGCAACTCTTGGGAAAATATTGAACATTAAGATGTATTGATGCTATAAACAATACAAAATGTATAATACTATTTGGTTGATTATTATTGAGTATTTTTAAGGCAATGCCGTTTAATAGCATCAATCGTGGCGTTACTTGCAACCTTACGCAGCAACAGTTTCCATATTCAACAGTTGACAAGCATGTCTCAGTGTCTTCAACATAACCTTTCCATATGCAACAACAAAAAGCAATATCAGTTCCTTACTTGCAGGCAATAAGAGATGAGGTAATTTCGACTCAAAGACTTGTTATTGAAAAGCAAAGTGAACTAATTAAATCATATAGATATATTTTAAAGTCAAGGGGATTTTTTAAAAAAGAAAGATACTCTGACAAGCAAAAAGCTGACATAATTTTGAAGGTTGAGTCTAGTTCTGAAAGCGCAAGAATTTCTTTAAAGGAACTTGGGATATGCAGAGGGACATTTTATTATTGGAGAGACCAAATAAAGCAAAAAGGAGGTATTCAAAATCTTTCTGAAATAAGAAAATATAAGCATGAAGAAGATAGATTCAAAGAAGCAGTTTTTTCCATTTTACACTCACCCCCTAAGGACTTTGGCTTTAACAGAGCTTCATGGCGTTTATCAGATATTCATTCGGCTATGATAGCAAAAGGATTTCCTTTAGGACACAATTACATTAGTAAAATTATCAAGAATGCAGGATACAGATTCAGAAGTGCCAAAAAAGTATTAACCAGTACTGATCCGAACTATAAAGAAAAACTGAACCAAATAACGGGAATTTTATCTAAACTCAAGAAAGATGAAAAATTCTTTTCAATAGACGAGTTTGGTCCATTTTCAATCAAAATACAAGGTGGTAAATCTTATGTACCGCCAGGTAAAGCTAGAGTGGTTCCCCAACTTCAAAAGAGCAAGGGTTTTTTGATAATAACTGCTGCCCTTGAATTATCAACTAACCAAATTACCCATTTTTATTCCAAAAAGAAAGACACCGAAGAAATGATAAAACTATTGGAATTACTTGTTTTAAAGTACACAGACCAAAGGACTATTTTTTTCTCTTGGGACGCAGCTTCTTGGCATGCCTCTAAAAAATTTAAACAACGGGTTGATGAACATAACAAGAATAAAAAATTGCCCAAAGTAAAGCTTGCCCCGTTACCTGCCTGCGCTCAATTCTTAAACGTAATTGAATCAGTTTTTAGTGGTATGGCAAAAGCCATTATTCACAACAGCGACTATCAATCATCAAATGAGTGTACAGAAGCCATAGACAGATACTTTAAAGATAGAAAAAGGTGGTGTAATATTTATTGGCAAAGATGACAATGGCAAAGTAGTTGGCATAAGTGATTACAAAAAGCTGATGGATGAAATATCTAACAAGGTAAAAGACCTGATGGGGATTTTGGTTGATGTAAACCTGCATGAAGAAAAAGGGTTGCATTACATTGAAATAATTACACAGCCTTATGCTGTTCCTATTTCTTTACGTGGCAGGTATTACTACCGCAGCGGAAGCACCAAACAGGAATTGATTGGCGCAGCACTCACCGATTACTTACTTCGTAAAAGTGGTAAGACATGGGATGAGGTTAGTGAACCCACAGCTACCCTTGATGATATTGACGATGCCAGTTTAAAATCATATATAGCAGCTTCACTTCATGCAGGCAGAATTGCAGATGTGGAAGGATTAAGCAAAGCAGATTTGATTGCCAAACTTCGGCTGACAGATGATAACGGAAACATTAAACGAGCTGCAATTGTTTTGTTTGGAAAGAACCCCGCAAAATTTTTCAATAATTGTGTTGTAAAAATTGGCCGCTTCGGAAAAGACAGCAGTGACCTGAGATTCCAGGAGATAGTAGAAGGCAATATTGTTTATTTACTCAAAGAAGTATTGGAACAACTAAACCGAAAGTTTTTTACCCGTGCTATTTCATTTGAAGGAATGCAAAGGATTGAAAAAGGCGAGTATCCTATCGCAGCACTTCGTGAAATGTTGCTCAATGCGTTGGTGCATCGAAATTACTTAGGTTCTTCGGTGGTGCAGTTGCGTATGTTCGACAATCACTTTAATATCTGGAATGAAGGTGAATTGCCTGCCGGCATTAGTTTGGATTCACTCAAACGGCAACATCCATCACGACCAAGAAATTTATTGATAGCCGATGTATGTTTCAAAGGTGGCTACATTGATGCATGGGGAAGCGGCACATTAAAAATTATCAGTACCTGCAAAGAGGCAGGATTACCCGACCCTGAAATTATTGAGCAGGACGGCGGCATATTGGTAACCCTTTTTAAAAATAAGTATAGTGCAGACCAGTTACAAAAATTGGAATTGAATGAGAGGCAGGTGAAAGCGGTATTGTATGTGGTGGAGAATGGAAGCATAACTAACAGCCAATATCAGAAACTGA
>CAMLEX010000036.1 GCA_946479055.1 uncultured Bacteroidota bacterium
CCTCAAAAAATATTGGATAAAATTTTTCAGCCATTCTTTACCACCAAACCAACAGGACAAGGAACAGGATTAGGGTTGTCGTTGGCTTATGATATTATAAAAGCACATGGTGGAGAATTAAAAGTGGAAACAAAGGAAGGGGAAGGTGCAGAGTTTATTATTCAATTATCAATTAAAGAGAATATATAATCTACAATCATGAAAAACTTAGCTGTCATTCTGATAACTATTTTATCAATAAATGGTGCTGAAGCACAGCAATCAAATCAATTTTATATTGATAGCTTAAAACATGAATTGACTATCGCTAAGGAGGATACCAATAAAGTAGACCTTCTTCTAACATTGAGCAATTTTTATGTTCAATCTTCTGCTGATACCGGGATAGCTTATGCACAACAAGCTTTAGACCTCGCAAAAAAAGTAAATTTTCAAGAAGGTATTTTACACGCAGAAGGAAGTTTAAGTGTCTCATTAACGACTTCTGGAAATTACCCGCTGGGATTGGATCATGCTTTTAAAACACTTGCTCTTGCCAAAAAAACCTATCCTTTAGAAGTACCCTGGGCAAATGCTCTTGTGTTCTGGTGTTATTATTATTTGGGGGAGTATAAAAACGCTTTAAAATATACTCGTGAATCTATGAAAGAAGGCATGAAACAACCCTGGTTGTTGCCTTACGGGTGGAGAGATTTAGCGATGGTGTATCACAAATTGAATCAGCCGGATTCTGCCCTGTTTTATGCAAAAAAAGCTTACGAAAATTTAAAAGGCTCTTTAACGGAAGGAAATATCGCTCATATTTTAGGAGATGCTTACGCAGGCAAAACCAATTACGATTCAGCGCTGTTTTTTTACCGAAATGGTGTATCAGCTTCGCTAAAAAGTTATGCACAACCATTCTCAGGTACCACGTCCACAGGCCCTGCAGACCTGATTGATAGTTACAATGGCATTGCAGGCGTGTACAAGGCGATGAATAATTTTGACTCTGCTGCATGGTATTCTAAAAAAGTATTGGCGGAAGGAATAGAAAAGAAGTATCCCATTGGTTTGCTTAAAGCCGCAAATATGCTTGCAGATATTTATGGAGCACAACACAAGTCCGACAGTACATTAAAATACCTGATGATAGCGCTTAATGTAAAGGATAGCTTATTTAGCCGTGAAAAAACCATGGCTATTCAAAGCCTTGCCTTTAAAGAACAAGAGAAGCAGAAGGAAATTGAAGCATCGGAATCTAAATATCAAAATCGTTTAACGATGTATTCCCTGTTAGGGGGACTTATTGCCCTGTTGGTAATAGCTGGAATATTATTAAGGAATAATAGAAATAAACAAAAGGCAAATGTTGTATTGCAACAACAAAAGGAAAAAGTTGAAGGCACTTTATCAGTACTTAAGTCAACACAAAACCAACTAATCCAATCAGAAAAAATGGCTTCGCTTGGCGAGCTTACAGCCGGCATCGCACATGAAATACAAAACCCGTTAAACTTCGTCA
Organism: uncultured Bacteroidota bacterium; assembly: GCA_946479055.1. The sequence continues at coordinate 1,505 of CAMLEX010000036.1, forward strand.
ATAATTTTTCGGAGGTAAATAAAGAATTGCTGACGGAAATGAAAGATGAAATGGATAAAGGAAATATTGATGAAGCAAAAACGATAGCAAACGATGTAATAAAGAATCAGGAAAAAATAAATCAGCATGGCAAAAGAGCCGATGCTATTGTAAAAGGAATGCTGCAGCATAGCCGTAGCAACAGTGGCGTAAAAGAACCAACTGACATTAATGCTTTAGCCGATGAGTATTTACGGCTAGCTTATCATGGATTGAGAGCAAAAGACAAATCATTCAATGTAACTATGAAAACCGATTATGATGAAAGTATTGGAAACATCAATATCATTCCGCAGGATATTGGCAGGGCGATTCTTAATTTAATAACCAATGCATTTTATGCAGTTACAGAAAAGAAGAAGCAAGTCGGCGATGGATACGAACCTGTTGTTTCAGTCAGCACAAAAAAGATTAAGGATAAAGTGGAAATAAGAGTAAAAGACAATGGCAATGGCATTCCTCAAAAAATATTAGACAAAATTTTTCAACCCTTCTTTACTACCAAACCAACAGGACAAGGAACGGGATTGGGATTATCATTGAGCTATGACATTGTAAAAGCACATGGCGGGGAGATGAAAGTGGAAACGAAAGAAGGTGAGGGTGCGGGGTTTATTATTTCGTTACCAGCAAAAGAGAACATATAGATTTATTAATTATGAAAATCTTAGTTGTCATACTATTGCTATTATTAAATACAGAGCAGGCATGTTCCCAAATACCTTACATGGATAACTTAAAGAAACGCATACTTTCAAAGTCTGTTGAAGATACGCAACGTGTTCTTTTACTATCTGATTTGGCTTATGCCATGGCATTCATAAGACCAGATTCTGCAATGTTATATGTCCAACAAGGCGTGAATTTAGCCAGGAAGATTGGCTATGTGAAAGGTGAAGAGTATTGCAAATATTCTATGGGTTGGATAATGCGGATCGCAGGCGAATATTCAAAAGCAGATGAATTACTTCTCCAGGCTTTAAAATATGCAAAATCAATTAATGATTTCCAGTGGCAGATAAATATCTATAGGGACTTGAGTTCAAACAACAGAGACCATGAAAACTATGAAGAGGGATTGAAATATAGCTACAAAGCAATTGAACTTGCTAAATACAATAAACAATTTACTGGCGAATTGGGATTATGTTACCTCGAAACAGGTGCAATTTATCAGGAAATGAATATATCAGATTCTGCCCTTTATTACCTGCAACAAGTGATTTTACCCAATAATGAAGGTGGTTTCAATGGTTTTAAATTTTTGATGATCGGACTTACTTACGCAAAAATGGGGAATGATACACTTGCATTAAAGTATTATAGATTGAGTATAGAAGCACTTTCAAAATCTAATAATTACAAAGATTTTGCTACGGCCTACAATAGCATAGCGAAACTTTATAAAAAAGAAGGAAAAGCCGATTCGTGTATTTACTATGCCAAAAAAGGGTTTGATATTGCTCAAAAGGTCTCATTTAAAAAAGGGGTTTTTGAAACCAGTCTTTTTCTGTCAGAAATTTATGAGAACAAAGATGCAGCTCTGTCATTGAGATATTTGAAAATAGCAACGGCAGCAAAAGATAGTATGTTCAACCTGCAAAAGACAACGCAGTTCCTTAATGCACAATTTAATGAACAGATTCGGCTAAAGGAAGAGGAAGCCAATAAGGTTAGGTATCGAAACAAAATAAGAACCTATACATTGCTGACTGCCCTTGGTTTTTTCCTGTTGCTGGTTATTATTCTTTACAGAAACAACAGGCATAAGCAAAGGGCCAAAATAAAAATTGAAAAAGCTTATGCTGAATTAAAATCCACTCAAGACCAACTCATCCAGTCCGAAAAAATGGCCTCGTTGGGAGAACTTACAGCAGGCATTGCACATGAAATACAAAACCCGTTAAACTTCGTCAATAATTTTTCGGAAGTGAATACAGAATTAATTGAAGAAATGAAAAACGAATTGAAAACAGGCAATAATGAAGATGCTATTGCCATTGCCAATAATATCGCAGAGAATGAACAAAAAATAAATTTTCATGGCAAGAGAGCCGATGCAATTGTAAAAGGAATGTTGCAGCACAGCCGTAGCAGCAGTGGACAAAAAGAACCAACTGATATTAATGCATTAGCAGATGAATATTTGCGGTTAGCTTATCATGGGCTGAGAGCAAAAGACAAGTCATTCAATGCAACATTGAAAACTGATTACGATGAGAGTATCGGCAACATCAATATCATTCCGCAGGATATTGGCAGGGTGATTCTTAATTTAATAACCAACGCATTTTATGCTGTTTCAGAAAAGAAAAAACAAATAAGTGATGGATACGAACCTATTGTTTCAATCAGCACAAAAAAGAGTAAGGATAAAGTGGAAATAAAAGTAAAAGATAATGGCAATGGCATTCCTCAAAAAGTATTAGATAAAATTTTTCAGCCTTTCTTCACCACCAAACCCACCGGGCAGGGAACAGGATTGGGTTTATCGTTGGCTTATGATATTGTAAAAGCACATGGTGGGGAAATGAAAGTGGAAACGAAGGAAGGAGAAGGGGCAGAGTTTATAATTCAGTTACTAATCGTCTGAATTTGTTCTATGGGAGCAAAAGGTTAGAGGTTTGCAGAATAACATTTGTTAATCGTGCTAATTGAATAAGCTAAGCAGAGAAAAACAGTATCCCTAAAACCATAAAAAGGTCACTTCTTTTTTAGTTAACTTACAAATGAACTAACAATATGAGAATGCGATTACCATTTTCTGTGTTCCTTTTTACATCGGTTTTGTTTTTCCAATTTTTAAGTTTTGGGCAAGACATACATTTTAAGTTAGTTACACGATCGCAGGGTGATATAGGTGCAATAGCCTCAATGGCGCAGGATGCTCAGGGATATTTGTGGTTCGCAACCCGGAATGGCTTATATAAATATGATGGATATCAATACATTTCTTATCGTAATGAACCATTAAACCCAAATTCACCTGCTGGCAATAACATTTGGTGTGTTGCAGCCGATAAAGCAGGCTATATATGGCTTGGAACTAGCGAGGCAGGCCTCGATCGTTTTGACCCTGCAACTGGCATCTTTACTCACTTCCGGCACAATGATAATGATCCCGGCAGTTTGGCAAGCGATACTGTATTAAATATCATGCAGGATAATGAAGGCACAATCTGGATAGGAACTATAGGCGGTCTTGACAGGTTTGATAATAAATCAAATAAATTTTTACACTACAGGAATAATGCAAACGACCCATCATCCATTAGCTGCAATGTAATTACGGCCATTTATGAAGATAAACAGGGAACTATATGGGTGGGAACAGGAACTTCATTTCAAGGTAATGATAGTTGCGGGGGGCTCAATAAACTAAATAAAAAAACAGGAAAGTTTATAAGATACCAGCATAATGAAAAAGATCCGCACAGCCTTATTGATAACAGGGTCGGTGATATTTTTGAAGACAGCCGCGGCAATTTTTGGGTGGGCACAGCAGGGGACGGATTGCATACGATGGACAGAGCAAAAGGCGAATTTGAAAGGCATCTGTATGACCCTTCGCATCCTGATAAATTAAGCCGGCCGCCAATTAAAAGCGGGTATTCATATGCTGTTGACCATATCGTTTTTATTACTGAAGACACAAAAGGCAGGATATGGATAGCCACGTTTGAAGGCGGGATCAATGTGTATGATCCTTCTACACAAAAAGTATCTTATTATGGCGCTGATAAAGGCAGCAAAGAAAAGTTAGGAACCAACGACTTTTGGGCGGCTTATAAAACAAGGGATAATGTTATCTGGATAAGTACATCCGGAAATAATTTATATAAAATAATTCCTCATCAAAATATTTTGCCGCATACAAGGATAGGTAAAACAGTTTTCTCTTTTGCAGAGGATGATGCACATGGTTTATGGCTTGGCACTTCAAATGGTTTAATACATAAAGACAGCAATGGAAAAGAAGAACAGTTTTTCATTGACAAAGATTCGGCTTCCGCATTAAACCCAATTTTTTATATCGAAAAGGATGGTAATAAATTTTGGCTCGCGACACCTCTTGGTTTATACCTGTTTGACCCTGATACAAAAACTTTTTCCGGGTATCATCACCAGCCCGGGAACGCAAATAGTTTGCTCTCAGATGGTCTTATAATAGTAAAAAAAGGGGCTGATAATAAGTTATGGATCGGGGGCGATAATGGCCTCAGCCTGATGGATACAAAAGCAGGAACATTCAGACATTTTCAAAATGACCTAAAAGATACAGCCAGTATTAGTAGTAATGTGGTTATCGCAATTAACATAGACAAAAGACAAAACACATGGGTGGGAACTTTTAAAGGCTTAAACCGCCTTGATAAACAAACAGGGCATTTTAAAAGATATCTTAACCAATTAATTACTGGACGCATTATAGAAGATAGCCAGGGGAATCTATGGTGTGGCACAAATGCAGGCCTTTTTAAATATGATGGAGAAACCGATAAGTTCTTAAACTTTATTGATGAGTCGGGTATCATTACCGCATCGCTACCTTTATTTGGCATTACAGAAGATCATGAACAAAATTTCTGGTTTTTTAGTCCGACGAAAGGTATAATACGTTTGAACAAAGAAAGAAACAGCGCAGTATTGTATGGAAAGAACCAGGGTGTAAATAGCTTAGCGTTAACCTTCTTTGGTTATATCAGGCAAAATGGAGAAGTCTTATTTGGAGATACTTCCGGTTATTTTGCTTTTAAACCCAATTTGTTACAACAAAATGTTTTGCCCCCTTTTGTAACCATTAGCAATTTTTTACTCAACAATACACCCGTTCTACCTTCTGCACAAGGCATCCTTTCTGTGCCATTGATACAAACAAAAGAGATCCGTTTAAGACATAATCAAAATACTTTTTCATTTGAATTTTCACACATTGATTTTATAAGTGAGCATGAAGATACCCGCCTGCTCTATATGTTGCAAAACTATGATAATGCCTGGCGTAAAGCAGGCGATGAAAGAACAGCCTATTATTTTAACCTGCCTCCGGGCAAATATATTTTTAAAGTAAAAGCGCTTAACGCCGCCGGTGTTGCAGCAGAGAAAGAGATTGCTGTCATCATTAAACCGCCGTGGTGGAGCACATGGTGGGCTTACACAATTTTTGCTCTATTATTTGCCGGATTGGTGTGGGCATTTATTGCATACCGATCCCGCAAACTAAAGCGGGAGAACAAAGTGTTGGAAGAAAAAGTTGAACACCGGACAGAGCAGCTAAAGCAATCAATCGAAAATTTAAAATCCACTCAATCCCAACTCATCCAATCCGAAAAAATGGCTTCGCTCGGAGAACTTACTGCAGGCATTGCGCATGAAATTCAGAACCCGCTAAACTTCATCAATAATTTTTCGGAAGTAAATACAGAATTAATTGAAGAAATGAAAACTGAATTGAAAGCAGGTAATGATGAAGAGGCTATTGCCATTGCCAATAATATTGTGGAGAATGAACAAAAAATAAATTTTCATGGCAAAAGAGCCGATGCGATTGTAAAAGGAATGCTGCAGCACAGCCGTAGCAGTAACGGGCAAAAAGAACCAACGGATATTAATGCATTGGCAGATGAATATTTACGCCTGGCTTATCATGGCCTTCGTGCAAAAGACAAGGCATTTAATGCAAAGTTTGAAACTGATTTTGATAACAACATCGGAAAAATAAATATCATACCGCAGGACATCGGAAGAGTAATTCTTAATTTAATTACCAATGCATTTTATGCTGTTTCAGAAAAGAAAAAGCAAGCAGGTGATGGATACGAACCAGTTGTTTCAGTCAGCACAAAAAAAATTGACGATAAAGTTTTTGTTTCAATAAAAGATAATGGAAACGGGATCCCTCAAAAAGTAGTGGACAAAATCTTTCAGCCTTTCTTTACTACCAAACCGACAGGCCAGGGCACAGGATTAGGATTGAGCATTAGCTATGATATTATTACCAAAGGACACGGCGGTGAACTGAGGGTGGAAACGGAAGAAGGTAAAGGATCGGAATTTATTATTACGCTACCAAACAAATGAAAAAATGAAGATTTTAGTAGTTGATGACGAAAAAGATGTACAGGTTCTTTTTGCGCAACGGTTCAGAAAAGAGATCAAAAATAGTGAAATGGAATTCGTTTTCGCCTTCTCTGGCGAAGATGCATTGACTTACCTGAACCAGCATAAACATGAGGCCGTATTAATATTGTCTGATATCAACATGCCGGGCATGAGCGGGCTGGAGTTACTAAAACACATTAAGCAAAAGTATTCGAAACCACCACCGGTAGTAATGATGATAACAGCTTACGGAGATGCGGAAAATTTTAATACAGCCAAACAATTGGGAGCCGATGATTTTTTAACCAAGCCGGTTGACTTTACTTTATTAAAGGAAAAACTTAAAACTATAAGCTGATGACAAAGATTTTAGTGGCAGATGATGAGATGGACCTGGAAATGCTCATCAAACAGAAGTTTCGCCAGAAAATACGGGAGCAGCAGTATGAATTCATCTTCGCTGTTAATGGCAAGGATGCATTGGAAAAAATTCAGCAACATCCTGATGTCGATATTGTTCTGAGCGATATTAATATGCCGGAAATGGACGGATTGACATTGCTCAGCAGATTGAGCGAATCAAGCCCGCTGATAAAAGCGGTAATTGTTTCCGCCTATGGAGATATGGATAATATACGTACTGCGATGAACCGTGGTGCATTTGATTTTATTACCAAGCCCATCAATTTTGAGGACCTTTCCGTAACGATGGAGAAAACGATTCAGCATGTTAGACAAATCCGTGAAACCCTCAAGGCCATTAAAGAAAATAATATCCTGAAAATGTATGTAGATGAAACCGTGCTCAATTTTATGGGCAGCCGTGAATTTGAATCGTCGCTGGTAGCAAACGAAACAGTAGAGGCTACTGTAGCCTTTATTGATATCTGCAGTTTTACCTCCATCAGTGAGAATGAATCGCCAGACAATGTAGTAAGGTTGCTGAATAATTATTTTGATGTAATGGTAAAAGAGATCATTGCACAAGGCGGCCATATTGATAAATTTATTGGCGATGCCATCATGGCTGTTTTCCGGGGGCAATATCACTTAGACAGAGCTATTGATGCTTGCCTGGCTGTAAGAACGCAGATTGAAAAACTTCCTTCCGCATCGGATATTGTTTCTTTTTCTCCAAAAGTTTCCATTGGGCTCAATAGCGGGGAAATGATCTCGGGTAATATCGGCTCGGCTAACCTGCGCCGTCTTGATTATACCGTGATTGGTGATACAGTTAATGTAGCTCAACGGCTGCAAACGGCTGCAGGCGAAGGTCAGATCGTCATCAGCGAAGCCGCTTTCGAAAAAATAAAGGAATCATTTAATTGTCGCAAAGTAGGAGAAATAAGTATGAAAAATAAAGTAAACCCGGTAATGGTATATGAAGTGATGGATTAAAATGTGAGTAGTGAGAGGTGAATGGTGAGTAGGTGAAAAGTGAAAAGAAAAAAGTGAAAAGTGAGAAGCGAGAAGTGTCTTGTCCTTAGTGAGCTTCCCCTCCCCGGAGGAGCGAATTTAGGAGAATTTATTATATAGGAAATTGGGGTGGGTTGATGTTAAGCAGCCCAGAAAGTTGAAGGAAACCGTAGTAAATAGTGTCAACTTTTATCAGGACATGACATACTGAGTTATTAATCGACAAGTTGAAAAAATATTCAATGTTCAATATTCAATTTTCAATGTCCATTTGGAAGATAGAATGACCGACGAAGGATTAATTGAAAATTGAGCATTGAGCGTTGATCATTGAACATTTTTAAAAGAAATACTATGGCTCTCTACTATCTCCCATTACTTATCCGCAGCGACCGCTATTTTATTACCAAATTGGATAGTGATGCTGTTGCCGGCAACCGGGAAGAAACAGAATTTAATTTTGTAGCTCATGCTGATGATCGGGTAATGACGCCATTGATCACTATTGAAGATCCGGGCAAAATAGTTTTGAACCAGATGGCGCCTTCAGACAAGCAGGATATTTTATTGCGTGAGTGCCATATTTCCTTACAAAAAATAGGTAATGATTTTGAGCTGCTGATCAAAAAGGCAAATGCTTTCTCCGTACAACCTTTTTATGATGAAGAAACAGGTTTGCGCCTCGATTATTCTGCGGAACAAAAAAGGATCTCCGTCAATTACTATAAACATAGGGTTGTGCAATCTCCCATTCATATTTATGTCACACTTGCATTGAACGAATCAGAAACTTATTCAGGTAAATTTGAATTTGCTATTGTCCGCTCAAAAGAATGTCAGCGTGTAGTAATAGATTTTGGCAGTGAAGCCAGCCAGGTAGGTTATAAAAGTTGCGGGCCTCAATCAACAGTAGTACAATACGATATCCTGGAAAATATCATCAGCCAACTAAACCGGATAGACAGAACAAAAAACTGGCGGCGGGAAGATTTTTTGAATCATGAACCCGGTCAGCCTTTATTGTATCGCTCTTTTTATGCTGTTAAAAAAAGAATTACCCAAAAGGAAAGAGAAAAATTCCCTTTCAATTTTACCAATGATCTTTTAAATGATGAGATCAGGTTATTTATTACCCGGCAGGAAGTAGCTGCTACACAAATTGCTTTCAGGGATAATTACGAGATCATTCCCAACCTGAAGCTGGGGATTGAAAAAAGCCTGCAACTGATATTGGATAATCATACAGAAGACTATAGCATCCGGTCGCATAAAAAAGAATTGATCAGTGCGGTATTGCTTCGGATATTAAGACTTATAATCAGTACCAAACCGGATTTTCAACAGGGGGGAATTATTGTTACTTTACTGGTACCGAATATTTATACGCAGCACGATGTATTTGAAATGCTGAATGAATTGCGCAATAATACCGGAAGCCTGCTTTCATCTTTACATATCGGTGCCGGAGAATTGCATATTGAATACGAAACTATTTCAGAAAGCGATGCGGCATTTATGGGATATCAGCAAACCAATTCATCTGATGTACAGTTGTCAAACGGTGAGATGGCGTTGGTGATAGATTGTGGCAAAGGCACTACCGATATTTCTATGGTGATGGCGGACGACAATGAAAACTATTCCAGTTTTTTCAGAACCGGTTTTGCAGGAGCGGGTAATGTATTGGCCTATGGATTTGCAGAAGATTTTCTTACACAGGTTTTGAGGGCCATTCCCGGCAATAATGAAATTTCTGTAAAAGATTTTATCAGCCGCCATATTCTTGATCAAAATCTGACGGTTGATGTATTGAATTTTATACAGCTCATCGAAAACCAGAAAAAGAAATATAAAGATCTCCAGTCTATAAGCATAACACAGTTTGCAGAATTGACGGAACAATCATTTAGTACGGAAAGAAAGATTGGCAATTTGTATAAAGATCAGTCAACTCTTTTGCAATATGCTGAAGCTATTCTGAAAGACAGGAATATCCGATGGGATGATGAAGTGACAGGTCTGATCAATAAGGCTACTGATTGTATTGTGTATTGCATTCTTGCCAGCATTAAAGATGTAATTACAAAAGATATTAAGAAAAGGATCAAAGTGGTAATGCTGAGCGGTAGGGCGTTTTATTTTGATAACCTGCGAATAAAACTTGCAGAGGGATTGAAAAATCTGCTGGCCGAAAACGTGAAAATAAATACGGTTGCACCGGGCCGGTCATTGAATAATAAGAATGTAGCGATACACGGTGCTTTTAGCGGCGCTTATAAGATCACTGACTTTACCGGTATTCCTATTGATAAAGAAGAAGGATTGTCGAAGAATAACGATGTACTTAATAATAATATGTATCTCTACCGCGGAATCAAAATAGAACCGGGCAATGATATTTTGTATAATACATCTGTTGTACGACGCAATAACCAGCAACTAAAGGCATTCAAAAATAAAACGGTTGATATCTATTTTACCCGTGATAATATTTATCTGCGACTGATGGAAAATCAAAAAGTGAAAGACGTCAGGTCTTTATATAGTATTCTTGTTTCCGTGGCAGAAGTTTATTCACCCATGCAGGATATGAAAGCGATCTCTATGTTTCCGGGCTATGTGGGTGAATTAGCTTCTGTTAATACCGTTTATAATGATGTTGTAAAAGAAAAGGAATTGCTGGAAGCAAAACAGGAGAAAAAGAGAACGGGCATCCTCCAGTTTTTTCAATTTTAAAAAATTATACCAAAACCCAAAAAACATACTGATGAATTTTAAACTTATTATTTCAATACTTTTTTGCCTGGTTAGCTGCAGCCTGGTGGGGCAGGAGCCGGAGAAAAAAAGTATCCGCATTGTGGATACATTGACTCAGCAGGAAAAGGATAATCGTAATACGGTCATCCTGAAATCAGAGTTGGATTCGCTGATCAGTTTATACAATGCAAGTCAGCCAAAAACGATACCGCAGGAACCCGTAGAAAAAGCTGAGAACCAGCTACCGGTATATTTATTGATCATTGCGATAGCCGCACTGCTTGCTATTGCTTTCCTGCTTTATATACTGTTTCGCAATCAGAAAAAATTTCAAAGAACCGTTTCGATATTGAACAAGCAAATACAGCATCTTGAATTAGCGGCCTATTCTTCCGGAAGCATAGCGGATGCTAACGGCAATAATAAAATAAAAAAGTCGTCTATACCTGGCCTGGAAAAAAAGATACAATCCCTGACGACACAACTGGAAAAAGCAACGAAGGATAATGAAGAATTGGAAACATTGGTATCGGAAAGTACAAATATCCGCCATGACTTTGAGTCGGTAAAGCAGCAGATGATGGAAGTATACAAAATCAGGAATTACCCGGGGTTTGATAAAGAAAAAACAGAAACTGAAATTGTAAAAAGTTTATTGGATACGGAACGATCGGTGGCTTTGTATGCATATGAACATTTTCTTAAACCGGTGATGGCCATCGCGGATGCCAATAAAAATAACCCCGCAAAGATCAATCCTGAAGAAAGAGAAAAGCTGCTGAACCTGCTTATCTCTCTTTCTCTTTTATACAGTGAATATCTCTACCTGAGGATAAACGATCTTTCGGTAGGTGGTAAAATAGTAGAACGTATCGGGAGCCTGAAAAATGGTAACAATATTGACCCTGCATCACTCAAGGAATTAAGTACCGAGCACGGGAGCAGGGCCCTGGTGTTGCGTATGGTGTTGGATAAAACATCCATACAGAACCTCTCTTACCCTGTTTTTGATGAAACCAACCTGAATTTATCGTAAGCAGTGCCATGTTAAAAATTATTACAAGCCTTTCTTTCCTGTATGCTTTTGCAATAATGGTATTGCTGCTATATGGATTTGTCTATCACCGTGAATTCAAAAGATCCCGTTTTAAACGCAGGCTGTTTCCTTTGGTTTTTTTAATGATCAGCATTGCTTGTTTTTCTTTTTTATGGATAAATATTCATGCGCCACTCAGCTTAAAAACATTCAGCACCCTGGATCATCATTTTATTCAGCATGATGGATTTGATGTAACAAAAAAAATAGAGCTGGGAAGATCGGATACTGTGAATTATGAGAATAATTCATTTAACAGGTTTGTTTTTACAAAACAAAGCGGAGTGGTTACAGTAAATTCAGCTTATTCGGAAGAGCCTTTTTATATCAATGGGAAAAATTGGTATCGTATTTTATCTGTCAACTATCCGGCTATCGGGCATGAGGTTTCTTTCCAGATAGATAAGATAAAAATAACTATCAAGGCTAAGGAAGATGATGGGTTTGAGTTAAAAGCAGGCGAAGAAACATTTAGAAAGGAGATGCCGGTAAAAAAAGGCGTTTCCTGCTGGAGCCTTTTCCGGGATGACGATGCCTTTATCAATTCAGTTTATTACAACAATGAAAAGCTGGTCAATTCTTTAAAAAATATTTTGTTTTTGCGGGATGATGTTTCCCGGAAGAAAGGCGGTGAATTGAAGTATTTTTTATCGGGCCGCTTGTTCAGCTATGCCAATAAAGTACACTATGACGAGAAAAATATAAGTATTCAAAGCCAGCAATTTAATACAGACTTGCCTGATCAGAGTGCCATTGCATGGGGCGTTGGATTCATGGATAATAACCGTAACCAATACCAGGTGAAATATGCGGGCAGCGATAGTTTTTCATTGATCAACCGCTTTCCTGTTGCTTACCCGTTATCTGAAGAAAATCGTGAGGATTGGAGCAATCATTATGTCAGTAAATTCATGCTATCCAATTCAAAAGATATACATCGAATTCCTGCCGTATTTAAAGAGGGATTTTTATTTTCTTCTTTTAGCGGCGATCCTACTATCAATTTCCCCCCGGTATTGTTATCTTATCAAAAGGAAGAAAAAAATGGTTTGTTGGATTTAAAAGCACAACTGCTTGGTGATCGAACAAAAAGATCGGAAGAGCACACGTCTGAACTCCAGTCACTACCACAGATCTC
>CAMLEX010000037.1 GCA_946479055.1 uncultured Bacteroidota bacterium
GTAATGGCTGCTGAACGAATAGGTACCACCACTCCTACTGGTGCATTTTATTTAGTGGACAGGGCAAGCTATGAAAGAGCTGTGGCCTGGAAAGAAAAGTATGGCAATATTATCGGGCCAAACGATCCTACTGTTTTTGGAAGAGACTGGTATGTTCAGGGAGCCAATCTAAAAATGGGCGTCAGAACGTATGATCCATACGATTACATGGTTAAGGAATGGGCCCCTACGCAACAACATGATTTGTCAGTGGGACTTACATCCGGGAAGACTTCTTATAATTTAGGCCTGGGATTATTAGACCAAAGTGGTATGTTGAAACCTGCAAAATCAGATAAATTCACACGCCACAATGTTTCACTTAAAATATCGAGTGAGATTAATAAATACCTTACCATTCGCGGAGGAGCACTGTATTCCAGGAGAAATAAAGAATATGCATACGCTACCAACTCCACAACTGCTGATCCCTGGTACTATTTATATAGATGGAGTTCATTATATCCTTTGGGTAACGATGAAAACGGAGACCCCATTCGAAGCCCGGAAAGTGAGATAGCTGCGGCAAACACAGCTAACATTTTACAAAACTATTCGAATTTTAGCCTGGGATCAACTGTCAATATTACCGACAACTGGAAAGTAGATTTCGATTATACTTTTTCCAACCAGGAAGAAATATGGAAAAGGCCGGGAACAAGATTTACAGCCAGGAATTCCTGGGTGGCTCCCAAAGTACGTGTAAATGCAAATGGCGATACGCTTTATGTTAATAATTCAGGACAGGCGGTACCAAAAACTGACCCTGGTGCCGTTCCTGCTTTTGATCTTTCTTTGGATCCATACACTGCATTGGGCTCAAATCCGGATCATTTTGCCCGTACAGCTGAAAATTTTTCCAGCCATACTATAAATGCTTTTACCACTTATAACCTGAATTTAAAAGATGATCATGCATTTAAAATTATCCTGGGTATCAATCGGGTTACTGCTACTAACGAATGGGAATCTGCCCAAATAACCGGTCTGACAGATATTACAAATCCTCAATTCAGGTTTGCAGGCGGTACACAAACCGTAGATGGAAATAAGACATGGGAATCGCAACTGGGTTATTTTGGACGTGTCAATTACACTTTCAAAAACAAATACCTGGTAGAAGGAAACTTACGTTATGATGGATCTTCAAAATTCCCATCTGACTTATGGTGGAGATGGTACCCTTCTTTTTCTGCAGGTTGGGTAGCCAGTGAAGAAAGTTTTATGCAATGGACAAAACCTGTACTCAATTCTCTTAAGTTCAGAGGCTCATGGGGCTCTATTGGTGATCAGAGTGTGTCCAATTCTTTATATATCCCTATCATGCCCAGCGGCCAGTCAACCTGGATAGGTGCCAATGGAACCCGGTTAAATTTCGTGGGTACCCCCACTGCGGTTTCTCCATATATTCAATGGCAGGATATTGTGAGCAAAAATGTTGGTGTGGATCTTGGCTTATTAAACAACAAGGTCACGCTTTCTTTTGATCTTTTTGAAAGAACCACAAAAAATATGATTGTGCCGAAAGAAGGTATTCCACTCACTTTTGGAGCTGGCGCACCATTGGGAAATTTTGGCTCCCTGCAAACAAGAGGTTGGGAATTAACGCTTGATTTTAACCACAGATTCAATAATGGCCTGGGCATTAATGTAAGAGGAAATATTTCCGATGCAAAAAGCATATTATCATCTTATGGCTCTGGAACACAAGTTACCGGTAACTATAACGGTAAAGATATAGGAGAAATCTGGGGGTATCGTACAGATAGATTGTACCAAATGGGAGACTTTGAACTGGATGCAAGCGGGAAACCCATTTTAATTACTCTTACCGCAGCAGAAAGTGCACTGCATGCAGGAAAGCAGGCTTATAAATTAAAATCTACCGATGGAAAAAAACCTGTTTATCAGCCATTCCTGCAAAACACAGCCAACTTCCGGTTTGGCCCCGGCGATGTTAAGTTTAAAGATCTGAATGGCGATGGCGAAATAAGTAATGGAAAAGGAACCTTAGACGATCATGGCGACCTTGAAATGATCGGAAATTCTAATCCCCGTTATGAGTATGGATTCAGAGTTGGGGCCGATTATAAAGGTTTTGATATTAGTGCATTTTTCCAGGGTGTAGGAAGCCGCGAGATATGGGGGAATGGATTGCTTGTCATTCCCGGATATAACTCTGCTGATGGGGCAATGCCTGAAGCGATTGCCGGTGATTTCTGGACCCCCGACCACACTGAAGCCTTTTACCCGGCAGCTTATAATAATGCCAATAGCAATACGGCCAATAATATGCAGATACAGGACCGGTACCTGTTAAATATGGCCTATTTAAGGCTTAAAAACCTTACGCTAGGTTATTCGTTGCCGCAATCGATTATTAAAAAAGCCTGGATGAGCTCTTGCAGGGTATATGTGGGTCTGGAAAACATTATGACCTGGGATCATTTAGGTGATCTGCCAATAGACCCGGAAACTATTGATGGCTACTCCATGTGGAATACATCTAATTATAATTCGGGTCGTACAGGAATGGGAGTTCCCGCATTTAAAAGTGTTTCATTCGGCCTTCAATTGAATTTTTAAAAAAACTACTAAGATGAAATATTTAAAATACCTCTATAGCTTATTAGCCTGTTTATTTTTTCTGTCTTGCAATAAAGATGTATTGGACCGTCCGCCGCTGACAAATTATATTGATGGTCAGTACTGGAAAAATGAAGACGATGTTCGCATGTATGCAAACAGTTTTTACACTAATTATTTTGTTGGTTATAATACTTCATTTACTGCTGATTATACTCCTGTAAGAGGATATACCTTCTGCGATGATTTAACCGGCAAAAATGTTCAGTCAAACTTTGAAAGCAGTGTTCCCACTTCAAGGGGATCTACCGCGGAAGGAGCCGAATGGTTGGCGAATTATGCAGGCCCTACCTGGGACTTTGCATGGGTACGAAAATCAAATGTCATGCTCGACCGTTTGGATAATGTTGTAAAACCAAAAATTTCGGAGGAATCCTACAAACATTGGACGGCCGTTGCAAAATTCTTCAGGGGATTTGAATACAGTCGCTTAGTTAGCGTGTTTGGCGATGTGCCTTATTTCGACAAAGAAGTCGCGGAAACTGATTTACCCACCTTATATAAGGATAGGGATAACCGGGGTGTAGTAATGGATAAAGTGTATGATGATTTCAAATATGTGCTCTCCAATATTCGGGAAAATGACGGGGCTCAATATTTAAATAAAATTATTGCTGCTTCTTTTGTTTCCCGGATTATGCTGTTTGAAGGAACATTTCAGCATTATCATGGTTTAGATGCAGCAAGAGCGAAAAAATACCTGGAGTTTGCTGCAGAAACGGCTGAGATGGTGATGAACAGTAATAAATATAATTTTACCCGTGATTTTAAATCTATATTTTCATCCGAGAGCCTGGCAGGGCATCCCGAAGTAATTCTTTACAGGGCATATGATGCTGCATTGGGCGTAATGCACTGCATTGGGTCTTACCAAAATGGAACTGAGACCGTTGGCGTAAACCCCAACCTGGTTTTGATCAAGTCCTTTATAGCGAATGACGGAAATGTTTACCAAAACTCTACTGTTGCCAACGCAACTAGTTTTGCGATTGCTGATTTAGTGAAAACAAGAGACTCCCGTTTCGAAGCCTC
Source organism: uncultured Bacteroidota bacterium (assembly GCA_946479055.1). The sequence continues at coordinate 3,718 of CAMLEX010000037.1, forward strand.
GTTTATAGATAAACCGCTTGCTTCATCCGCTACACTTTTATATGGCTATAAATTTGCGTCAAGAGAAGCGATAACCTATATTGGAAAAACGTATCCTTCAACATGGGGAAGTAATACCAATACCAGTGATGCCCCTGTGATGCGATTGGCTGAGGTTGTACTGAACTGGATAGAAGCTAAAGCAGTATTGGCACAATACTTCGGTGGCGCCGCTATTAGCCAGGGCGATCTGGATAAGTCTATAAATGCCATACGCAACCGACCCTTAGAGGCAATCGCCATTACGAAAGGAGTACAAAAAACAGCTCCGTTATTGCTGGCTGCAATACCTGTTGATCCTGCACGTGATGCGGATGTGCCTGAATTAATTTGGGAAATCCGTCGGGAACGAAGAATGGAATTTGTATTAGAGCACACCAGGTTGTTAGACTTAAAAAGATGGAAAAAACTTAGTAACATGAATTTTAGCACTAATCCCGATTATTTTCTTGGACCATGGGTGAATGTGAAAACACAAATACCCAGCTATCTCACAACTGCTAACAAGGGTAAGATAAGAGTTAAGAAAGAAGATGGCACTATTGTAACATGGGATGGTACTAATGGAGATTCTATGATTGGTTTTTGGATGGTTGAAAATGCACAAAACAGGAATGCATTTACCGATAAGTCATATTTGGCTCCGGTTGGCCAATCCCAGATAATTCAATATGAAGAAAACGGTTATAAACTAACCCAGACAACAGGCTGGTAAGAATTCATTTTTTATTAAATCGGGAGCCTGTAAGCTCCCGATTTTTCTTTTCTATAATCCTTTGTAAGCAATGAAAAAACTACTTTCCTTCTTCACTACTACCCTATTGCTGGCGGGAATCTCGTTTTCACAAGATCCTGTCACCTTTGTCCACCTCTCCGATACGCATATCGGCAGTGGCTCCGGCGCGGATGATCTAAGAAGAACAGTGAAAGATATTAATGAAAATGCAGCGATACAGTTTGTTGTTATCTCCGGTGATATCACCGAGTTTGGTTCGGATGAGGAAATAAAATTAGCTAAACAGATCCTGGACAGTTTAAATAAACCCTGGCATATCATTCCCGGCAATCATGATAGCAACTGGTCGGAAAGCGGTGCTAATACATTCAAGAAAATTTTTGGCAACGAAACTTTTTCTTTTAAAGCCGGCAATTATCTTTTTCTTGGCACACATTCCGGGCCTAATATACGGATGAGTCCGGGTCAGATCCCAAGGGAAAATATCGTATGGCTTGATTCGGTGCTGAAAGCAACGGACGATAGCACACCGATTGTTTTTATAAACCATTATCCGCAGGATTCATCGTTGAATAATTGGTTTGAGGCAGTAGACAGGCTGAAACAAAAAAACATTCAACTGATCCTTTGCGGTCATGGCCATTCCAACCGCCAATTAAATTTTGATGGTATTCCGGCAGTAATGGGTCGTTCCAATCTTCGTGCAAAAAAAGAGGTAGGCGGATATAATATTGTTACGATAAAAAATAATGTGGTTACTTACCAGGAAAGAACTCCCGGCGTGGAAACAAAACCGGTATGGGCAACTGTTGAATTACAAAATCATCATTTTAAAAACCAAACAACAACTTATTATCGCCCTTCGTATGCCATCAATAATGATTATCCCCGAGTAAAGGAAAAATGGACCTACCAGGATAATAGTGATATTGGATCAGGTACAGCCTATGACGGCAAGTTGGTATTTGTTACCAACACCAATGGAGAAGTTGTTGCATTGATTCAAAAGAATGGCAATCAGGCATGGAAATTTAAAACAAACGGAAAGATCTACTCTATGCCTGCTGTCAGCAATAAAATAGTGGTGACGGGTTCTTCTGATAATTATATTTATGGATTATCTGCAAAAACAGGAAAACAAGTTTGGAAATTGCAAACTGAAAAAGCCGTACTAGGTAATCCTGTTATTGAACAAGGTGTAGTTTACATCGGATCATCTGACGGACATTTCAGGGCTATTAATTTGAAAGACGGAACATTGCGCTGGGACTTTGATTCTGTAAAGGGATTTGTAGTTACCAAACCGCTTATCTATAATAATAAAATTTATTTCGGTTGCTGGAACAATGACTTTTATTGTCTTGATCTTACCACCGGTAAACAAATATGGAAATGGAATAACGGCGCTTCCAACAGGATGTTTTCTCCTGCAGCTTGCTTTCCCGTCGCTACGGCCAACCGCGTGTTTATTGTTGCCCCCGATCGTTACATGACTTCATTGGATGCCAATACAGGAAATGTGACCTGGAGAAAACAAATGCCTGACCTGCGGGTAAGAGAATCGATGGGCTTATCAAAAGACAGTAGTGTTGTATTTGTAAAAACGATGGATGGAAACGTGTATGGCATTTCAACATCCGCCAATGAAATGTCGCCGGTTTGGAAAAGCGATGTTTATCTTGGCTATGAGATCAGCCCCACCGCTATTGTTGAAAATAATAATATTGTTTTTGTACCAACGCAATCAGGTGTGACAGTTGCATTAGATAGAAAAAGTGGGAAAGTTTTATGGAAACATAAAACATCCAATGGATTAATTACAAATCTGCTTCCCGTTGCAAAGGATCAATTGCTGGTAACAACGATGGATGGGAAGGTTTCTTGTCTGAACTGGGATTTATAGGATTAATGAGATTTATGGGATATATAAATGGAAATCCTCCTGGAAAACAGGAGGATTTCCATTATTTAGAAAGGTCTTTATCTCATACATCTCATACATCTCAATAATCCAGGTTCAGACGATATTCATTAGAAAAAGAATAAGGAAAAGCCGCAGGTTCAATACCTCTTTTCTTATTGGAAGTATTACCCATCGTCCAGTTTAAGCTACCACCCTTCTGCAATTCAGTATGACTGATCCAATTGGTAGTAACCGGTTTCCCGTTCAATTGAAGTGACTGGACATATTTATTATCATCGCTATTAGCAGGAGCATTAATAATTAACTTCTTTCCATTCGCCAGCGTAATGGTCATTTTTTTAAACAGCGGCGTTCCTAATACATATTGATCAGTAGCCGGGCAAACAGGATAAAATCCCATTGCAGAAAAAACATACCAGGCAGAAGTTTGACCATTGTCTTCATCACCACAATAACCATCCGGTGTTGGTTTGTATAATTGTTCCATCACCCGGCGTATCCAGTATTGTGTTTTCCAGGGCTGGCCGGCATAGTTATATAAATAGATCATGTGTTGTATGGGCTGGTTGCCATGTGCATACTGACCCATATTCATGATCTGCATTTCACGGATCTCATGAATGACACCACCATAATAACTTTCATCAAATACCGGTGGCATAGCAAATACAGAATCCAGCATAGCAGCAAACTGATCATTGCCACCCATTAATTTTTTTAATCCTTCGATATCATGAAATACACTCCAGCTATAGTGCCAGCTATTGCCCTCGGTAAATGCATCGCCCCATTTAAAAGGATTGAATGGCGTTTGAAAACTACCATCCTTATTTTTACCCCGCATCAGTTTCGTTTGCGGATCAAAAAGATTCCTGTAATTCTGTGAACGCTTCAGATATAATTCAATTTCCGCTTTCGGCCGTTTTAATGCTTCACCTAATTTTGCAATGGTGAAATCATCATAAGCATACTCCAATGTTCTTGCTGCATTTTCATTTATACCTGCATCATAAGGAACATAGCCTAAGCTGTTATAAAACTCTACACCTTTCCGGGCTACTGCGGTAAGCGGCCCTTCTGTATTGGCATCTTTCAGTAATGCTTCATAAAGTGTATTGATATCATAGCCACGTAATCCCTTTATATAAGCATCAGCTACAACGGAAGCAGAATTATTTCCTACCATTACATTTCTATAACCGGGGCTTGACCATTCTGGCAAATAACCACCTTCCTTGTATGCATTAATTAATCCCTCCTGCATTTCTCTATTGATCTCAGGATATATAAAATTTAAAAAAGGATATAATGCCCGGAATGTATCCCAAAAGCCAGTTCCTGAAAACAAATAACCCGGCATTACTTTTCCATTGTAAGGACTATAATGTATCGTCTTTCCTGTTGCATCAATTTCATACATTTTTTGAGGAAAAAATAATGTACGGTACAGGCAGGAATAAAAAGTGCGAACCTGTTCAATAGAACCACCTTCCACCATTATTTTTTCTAATTGTTTGTTCCAGCTTGTTTTGGCTTTATTCATCGTCTGGTCAAAACTGCTTTTACCAATTTCTCTTTTTAAATTAATATCAGCCTGTTCGAAACTGATAAACGAAGAAGCCACAGACATATTTATTTTTTCATGCCTGTTAGTTTTAAATTGAATAATTGCACCTGTATGACCGGCGGTATATTCTAACGTATCTTTTGCTAACACGTTTTCATGCCAGCTATGCGCAGCGGAGAAAGGCTTATCAAAATAAATGACAAAATAATTTTTAAAATTATCACCAACTCCCCCACTGTTCTTTGTGGTAAAGCCCATGATCTTTTTTTCTGCAGGAATGATTTTGATATACGAACCTTTATCAAATGCATCTACTACAATAAAAGAACTATCAGACCTTGGAAACGTAAAGCGGAACTGCGCTGCTCTTTCTGTGGGAACTATTTCTGTTGTTACATCATAATCGGCCAGGTAAACACTGTAATAATATGGTTTTACTATTTCTGCCTTATGAGAATACCAGCTTGCTCTTTCTTCTTGTTTAAACTTTAAAGGTCCCGTCACTGGCATGATGGCAAACTGACCATGATCGTTCATCCAGGGTGAGGGCTGATGGGTTTGTTTGAAGCCGTTTATTTTATCAGCAGCATACGTATAAGCCCAGCCATCTCCCATTTTACCAGTTTGTGGCGTCCAGAAATTCATTCCCCACGGAACGGCAATCGCCGGATAGGTATTCCCATTGGATAATGAAGGCTTTGAATCCGTACCCATCAGCGGATTTATCCATTCTACCGGATCTGTTATTTTATTTATTAACTGGCTGTATGAATTTGTAAAAGAAAAAAAAAGGACGACAAGAACGGTTAGATTTTTTTTCATATTAATTTTTCAGGCATTAAAAATCCGTCAATATTACCCAAACTATAACGGTTTAGCAAAAATTAATATGATTTTATGTGGATCCTCTTTTAATAAGCCGGGGCAACAATTCAACCTGCTCATAGATTTGTTTACCCGGTCTGCCTTCCAGTTGCCGTATCAATGAATGGATAGCTTTTTTGGCAATTTCATTGATGGGTTGTTGAATAGCTGTTATACCTTTTGGAAACAACCTGAAGATATCATGATCATCAAAACAGATCATTGCAATATCAGCAGGCATTTGAAGCCCTTCCTCCTGGATGGATTCCAATCCGGTTATGCCCAGGTAATTGGTAGCGAAAAAAATTGCATCCGTCTCTGGTTTGGATCTGATAAATTTTTTTATCAGTTTCATGATGTCTTCCCGGGTTGAATTGTATGAAATTTCTAAAATCTGATCGTTTATTTTCCTGATCTTTCTGGCTTTTAAGGAATCGGTAAAAGCCATTTTTCTTTCTTTTATCTGCACAAGGGGAAGATCTACAGTAACAAGACAAATGTTTTTATAGCCTTGCTCAAAAAGATGGTCCATACCCATCATTATTCCTTTATAATTATCAACAAGTACATAAGAAATAGAATCGCTGGGAAAGTAACTATCAATTAAGACTAATGGCTTTTTATGTTTGGCAATTGCCATTATTGCTTTTTCCATGCCTTTTGCAGGAGTAATAAGATAGCCATCTACCTGCTGCTGCGAAAACATTTTTAAGATATCAATGCCACGCTGTGCCTTATTCTCAGTACTACTATAAAGCAATTTATAACCGGCCTTTTCAGCTTCCTCTTCAATTATCTTAGCTAATAATCCGAAAAAATGCCCGGAGATACTTTCTACTATCAACCCAATCATTTTCGATTGCCCGGTACGCAAACTGACCGCAACCTGGTTGGGTACATAACCTAGTTTATCAGCAATTATCTGAACCTTTGTTGCCAGGTCTTTGCTTATGCGCATCTCTTCGGCTCTTCCATTTAAAATAAAGGAAACTGACGAAGTGGATATACCAGCTTCTTTGGCAACATCTTTTAAAGAGATTCTTTTCATTGTAAATGGTGCATATTTTCAAATCATTTCAAAACTATTCTCAAAACCTGAATACTTAAACCGGATTACTATTTACAAAAATATAAATCGGATCTTTAAAACCGGCCATGTATTTGGTATTTGGAATACGAAATACACCGGACATTTTATTAATTCATACCCATTAATCTCAACCAAAAAACAGATAACATAAGCCAATGGCAGTAATAATTCCAACCAGGTCTGCCAATAACATAGCACCTATTGAATACCGGGTGTTTTTGATGCTTACTGAACCGAAGTAAACAGCCACTACATAAAAAGTTGTATCAGAGGCACCCTGAAAAATTCCTGAAAGCCTGCTGGCAAAAGAATCTGGTCCAAAAGTAGTCATTGTACTTACCATCATTCCCCTGGCAGCTCCTCCACTCAAAGGTCTTATCAATGCGGTGGGTAAGCCATCCACAAATCGTGTATCAGCCCCAAGCAGAGCAAAAAAATTCTTCATGCCGGAAATCACTGCGTCGAACGTACCACTTGTACGCAACATACTTACCGCCACTAAAATTCCCAGGATATAAGGAATAATTCTGATAGCAGTGTCAAATCCGTTTTTTGCTCCATCTATAAAAGCAGAAAACAGATCTATTTTTTTATACAATCCACCCAGTACAATTAGTAGAAATACAAGTAATATCAGGCCATTACTCAGCACTCCTGAAAAAGATTGAATGCCTGCCGCATCAAGCTTAGTGATATATAAAACCAGCAATGCAATGATCGCGGAAATACTGAATACCCATGCCAGTATTACAGGTTGAAATAAATTGATCTTTTGTTTGAAAGAGACAATGATCATAGCAGCCATGGTACCCACAAATGTTACGATCATACATGGTATAAAGATATCAGTAGGATCAGACGCATTTTGGGCAGCTCTTACTGCTATTACACTTACCGGTATTAAATTTAATCCCGCAGCATGCAAACATAGAAACATGATCTGTGAATTAGATGCTACGTCTTTATTGGGGTTGATTTCCTGCAAGCTGGCCATCGCTTTCAGACCAAAAGGAGTTGCTGCATTATCCAGGCCAAGCAGGTTGGCAGAAAAATTCATAATCATATGCCCCATTGAAGGATGACCTTTAGGTATTTCAGGAAAAAGTTTTGAAAAGAAAGGTCCTACAATCCGGGATAAAAGCCGGATGCCGCCAGCTTTCTCCGCTATATTCATAAATCCTATAAACAGAGCCAAAATGCCGATGAGTTTTAAACATATCTCTACTGCCACCCAACAGGTTTCAATGATACCACTAGCATTCTGTACTTTGACTGCAACAATATTCTCTCCTTCTTTTTTATAGATCAGTTCTCCTTCCTTAATCCTGCTTACGGTGTCCAATCCTTTCAACAGTTCAGGACTAGCCAAAGCCGGGCTCATTTTTTTTATCTGTACAGAATCGCCACTTTTTCCTATTACCATATTTGAAAATATCTGCCTTTCCCCATTTCCTGAAAAATACTTGAATGCAGCTACCATCACAGCGATAATAATAAATGCCGACCAGATCCTGCTTAACGCCATACCTATTTATCGTTTTTAGTTTGTTGTTTATTGTTTATAATGAGTGTCTTGTAGCAGACAAGCTTTGAAGGTAATGGAAAGTTTGATATGCTGCACCTGCCTGCTTCATTTCGCCTATCTTTGCGCCTCTTTTTTAGGCACCTGTGAAATAGGAATGCAGGTGCTAGGATAACCATAAACAATAAACGACAAACTATAAACAGCTCATGGCTTTACAAGCAGGAATAGTAGGACTACCGAATGTAGGAAAATCAACTTTGTTTAATGCAGTAAGCAATAGTGCAAAGGCACAGGCGAGCAATTATCGCTTTTGTACCATTGACCCGAATGTAGGATTGGTAGATGTGCCCGATCCCCGGATGAATAAGCTGGCGGAACTGGTTTTACCTAATCGTACTGTTCCTACCCAGATCGAAATAGTTGATATCGCCGGGTTGGTACGTGGCGCCAGCAAAGGTGAAGGATTAGGAAATAAATTTTTGGGGAATATCCGTGAAGTGGATGCTATCATTCATGTGATCCGCTGTTTTGAAGATGAAAATATTTTGCGGGAGGAAGGCGCTATCAATCCTGTTAGTGATAAGGAAATTATTGAAACGGAATTGCAGTTGAAGGACCTCGACAGCGTTGAAAGAAAAATTCCAAAAACCGAGAAAGCTGCTAAATTAGATTCAAAGTTAAAAGGCGAACTGGAAGTATTGATCCTTTGCAAAGAACATTTGGAAAAAGGGAAAAGTATTCGTGAACTGGATCTCTCCAAGGAAGATAAAGTAGCTATCGCTGACTTGTTTCTGCTAACAGACAAACCTGTTTTATACGTAGCGAATGTTGATGAACCTTCTATGCATACCGGCAATAAATTTTCTGAAGCTTTAAAAGAAGCCGTGAAAAATGAAAAAGCCGAAGTGATCATCATGAGTACTAACATTGAAGCCCAGATAGCTGAGATGGATAATCCGGAGGACCGCCAGTTATTTATGGAAGAATATAAAATGGAAGAGCCTGCATTGGACAGGTTGATCCATTCCGCATATAAATTGCTGAATCTGTACACCTACTTCACTGCCGGAGTACAGGAAGTAAGAGCGTGGACCATTCACCAGGGCTGGAAAGCGCCACAGGCTGCCAGCGTTATTCATACTGATTTTGAAAAAGGTTTTATCAAAGCTGAAGTAATCGGCTATGACGATTTTGTGCAGTACGGATCAGAAACTGCTTGTCGTGATGCAGGTAAATTAAGAATTGAAGGAAAAGAATATGTTGTGAAAGACGGGGACGTGATGCATTTCAGGTTTAATGTCTAAACTGGGATTTTTAGGATTAAACAGATTTTTGGGATAGTTGCTAAAGTTTTCAATTGCCTGTATCGAAATATAAAGATTAGTAGGATAAGTAATCTTTATCCTACTAATCCCAAAAATCCTATAAATCCCAGTTCAGACAGTTTAAAACAATGCCGTCAGCGAAGCTCTTCCAATATGCACTGTCTTTGACGATGCAGGTTTTCTGCCGTCATATTGAAAATTCAATTCAAGATTATTCAGCAATCTCTTGGTGAGTATGGCCGACCAGAGATAGTTTTTCCCCGGCAACAAACCATCCAGCATAATATAACTTACTGTAGAAGTAGCCGTACCGCTTGCAGATTTGTAATCAATATTATTGAAAGTAAATTTTCCGGTAATAGAACTATTCTGCAACACATTGTATTTTGATTCAACATTGATAGAATGGGATCCAGCTTTTTCTCCGCCGTAAGCAGGATGGTTTTTTTTATTTTCATATTTATAGCCGGTAGCTACACGAAAGGATGTGCCGCGGATAAAGGTTAGCAAGGGCTCTATGCTACTGATATCAAGATCGTAGTTACGGTTATCAAATTGAGTATTGGGGGTAAATAATGAGTTTGTCCCTTTTCTTCCATTTAATGCAAGAGAAAAAGAACGGCTGATATTCCACCTGAATTTTGTAGTCCAGTCATTCACAGTTCGGCTTTCATAACCGTAGGTCAGCAATGACTTACCATTATTGCGAAGATTGCTCAGGTCAATTCCCCATTCACTATTAAACCGGTTAAACGAAACGGTATTAAGAAATACCGTGTTTAATGTTACCAATGCTGTATCATTTACATTGTATTTAAACGGATCAAATTCGAAACTTCCCTTAGCAATTGATTTTTTACTGATCTGTAACGATGTAGAAAGATTAAGCCTTGAAATAAATTCTTTTATTCCTTTCAGATCAGTTTTATTCATAACAGACCTTGGATTAAGATTGAGGCTGTAATTAAACGTGATATAGTTTGCTTTTATAAATTCATTGGTTGGCGTAAGGATGCGTATGAATTTTGCCTGGTCCGGGAAAGCCGCCAGTTCAAATTCATTTAACTGCTGAACGCCATCTGCGTTATAATCTATCCATGCATATTGGCCGGTACCAGCTGGCACTTCTATATATGTCTGATCTCTTTTCTGCTCCTGCCCTGCTCCTACTTCATACAATACATTGCCGG
>CAMLEX010000038.1 GCA_946479055.1 uncultured Bacteroidota bacterium
CTTTCTGGGGACATTGGCTCCGTACTCCTGAGCTCAGCATTGCCTTAATGGATGAATGGGAAACCAAAATTGAAAAGCTGGCCAACAGCACTATTAAAGAAAATGTAACTTCTATATCGGGTGTACCAACCTGGACATTGGTATTATTCAAACGCATTCTTCAAATCACTGGTAAAAAAACTATGATGGAAGTATGGCCATCATTGGAACTGTACATGCATGGCGGAGTTTCGTTTACGCCTTATAAAGATCAATTTGAAAAATTGATTGGTAAAAAAATCAATTACCTGGAAATGTATAATGCCAGTGAAGGTTTTTTTGCCGCCCAGGAAAATCCCGGTGATGATGGTATGTTGCTGTTTACTGATCACGGCATTTTTATGGAATTTATGCCGGTAAGTGAGTATGGGAAAAAACATCCGCAAACAATTAGTCTGCAGGATGTAGAGATTGGAAAAAACTATGCGCTTATCATCAGTACCAACGGAGGCTTATGGAGATATTTGGTGGGGGATACGATCCAGTTTACTTCTGTAAAACCTTTCCGGGTAAAGGTTTCAGGAAGGTTGAAACATTATATCAATGCTTTTGGTGAAGAAGTGATCGTGGATAATTCGGATAAAGCCATTGCGATTGCCTGCGAAAAAACAGGCGCTATCGTAAATGATTATACAGCGGCGCCTGTTTATTTTTCAGATTCGTCCAACGGCGCACATGAATGGCTGATAGAGTTTGAGAAAGAACCTGCAAGTCTGGAAGCATTTTCAAAGGACTTGGATATAGCGCTGAAAAGCATTAACAGCGACTATGAAGCCAAGCGGCATAAAGATATTGCACTGGGTTTGCCTGTTTTACATTCTTTAAAAAAAGGAACATTCAATCAATGGTTGAGTTTTAAAGGCAAGCTGGGTGGGCAGCACAAAGTTCCAAGATTGAGCAATGAAAGAACCTTTATTGAAGAGATATTATTGCTGGCAAATTCCTGATGTTATCAACAAAACTGATTTCACTTATTTTTGCTGACCATTAAAAAAATTACATGAAATGAGCCATTATAATGTATATCACCAACCAGGATGATTATTTATGGCGAATTCCATTTGGCTAAAAAGCAATAAAAAATAAACAAATGAAATTACTTGAAGGAAAAACAGCAATTGTTACCGGCGCTGCCCGTGGTATTGGCGAAGCTATTGCTATAAAATTCGCAGAGCATGGTGCTAATATTGCTTTTAGTTATGTAAGCGATAGTAGTGCTGAAAAAGCCGCTGTATTGGAAGAGAAATTAAAAACCATAGGAGTAAAAGCAAAAGCTTATCAAAGTAATGCTGGTGATTTTGCGCAATGTGAAGCATTTGTAAATGATGTACTGAAAGAGTTTGGAACTGTAGATATATGTGTCAACAATGCAGGTATTTCAAAAGATAACCTGTTGTTAAGAATGAGCCCGGAACAATGGGATGACGTAATAAAAGTAAACCTGAACAGTGTATTCTATATGACCAAGCAGGTAATCAAACCTATGATGAAAGCCAGGAATGGCGCTATCATCAATATGAGTTCAGTGTTTGGAGAAATGGGCAATGCCGGCCAAAGCAGCTATGCAGCCAGCAAAGCAGGCATCATAGGTTTTACAAAAAGTGTGGCGAAAGAGTTGGGCAGTCGCAATATCCGTTGCAATGCTATAGCGCCGGGTTTTGTAGAAACCGATATGACCAGCTACCTGAAAGAAGGTGAAGCAGGAGAAAAATACAAAGCAGGAATTCCATTGGGTCGTTTCGCCAGAGCAGAAGATATTGCCAATACAACATTATTTCTTGCTTCAGACATGGGCTCTTACATCACGGGGCAAACGCTCAGTGTTTGCGGTGGGTTGAATATTTAAATTCGTTGGCCTCGTAATTTCATTTTTATTTTTTTGCAACCTGTACAGTTTGGCATATTTTAAAAAATGATAACGAGCCTGGTGGTAAGCTATTGTCAAACCATGATATCCATTTAAAAAACCGGCCCGGAGGAAATAGGCATTCAAAAATGACCAAGTGGGGCTGGCGATAATTTTAAACCAATTCGTTTTATTCCCTGCCTGGTGCAGCGAATAAGCGGCGATCATACTGACATTGTCATTTTTTTTCTTGTGTTCAGCTACTGTATCACAGATATAATGAAGCAGATCTCCTTTTAATGGACATACCGCTGTTGATGAAGGAACAATGATCCTATCGTGGGGATCAAAACCTCCCCAGCGTAAAAAGCGTTTATCAAACAACCGGACTTTGGTTTCAGGGTACCAGCTGCCATACCGAATAAATTTTCCGCAGTAATTAACACAACGGTTCATTTTATAAGCTTTGAAAACAAAATCCTTTTTTACTCTCAGGATAGATGCTTTCAACTCCTCATCCAGAGCTTCATCAGCCTGAAGGCAGAGGACATAATTATGCGCTGCAAATTCCAGTGCTTTATTTTTTTGAGCAATATAACCGGCAAATTTTTGCCGGTATATATAAGCCCCCTTGGCTTCTGCAATTTGTACGGTTTTGTCGGTGGAAAAGGAGTCAAGCACCACAATTTCATCCGCAATCTCTTTCACAGAATCGATACATCTCCCGATGTTTTTTTCTTCATTATACGTTATGATCACAACCGAAAGTAACTGCATAGTCACCGCTTTTTAATTATTTACATTTAACATCCTACTATCGGATCACACATAAAACATTTTTGATCCGGCTATTCATCAAAAACTACCTTTGCTGAATAAAATCAAACACTTTCCTTAATGAAAAGAAGAGAAATAATTCTCCCGGGCTTGTTTTTGTTATTCATCATTTCCTTTTTTCTTTCTTTCGCTGTTGTTTTGAAAGTATTCGTTATGGGTCTGCTTGTATTGTTTGCTTTTGCAGACAATTCTTTTAAACAAAAAGTTCTCCTGTTTAAAGAACGAAAATATGTTTGGTTTATGCTGGCATTTGTTGTGGCATTAGTTGCCAGTTTTCTTTTATCAGAGAACCATTCAGATGGCAGCAGATTCCTGCAATTACGTATTCCTTTATTACTATTTCCACTTAGCATTGGTTTAATGCAAATAACAAAGGAAATGCGGGATAAAATTCTGCTGAGAATCGCTGTTATTGTTTCCGTATCCTGCCTTGCCAGCCTGAGCTGGGCCATTTATCGTTCTATCCAGGAAAGCAATTCTGCATGGCTTTATAACGACGCATTATCACTCCTCATTGGTCAGCAATCTATTTATACTTCTCTTTTTGTTAATATTTCAATCTACATTTTTTCTTACCATCTTTTGTATTCCCCTTTATCACAAGGATACAAACTATCAATAGGCCTTGCAATTGCCATTCTGTTTGTTATCAGCTATCTGCTTGCCAGCCGCAACATGATGTTTATTTTATATGCTTCAACTTTTCTCTTTTCTTTTTTTCTTATATTAAAAAAGAAAAAATACCTGGAAGGAGGTGCCATTTTGATAGGGCTGCTAATCAGCGGACTCCTGATATTCGAGTTTTTCCCCAAAACGATCAACCGTTTCAAAGAACTGAGTTTTACACAATTTGACTTCCAAAGTCAGGCCAAAGAAAGTCATTACGCAGGGAAATTGACCCCCGACCAATGGAATGGTGCCAATTTCCGTTTAGCCGCCTGGCAATGTGGCTGGCAGTTATTCAAAGAGCATCCGATAACAGGCGTTGGTCTTGGTGATAAAAGAGAGGAATTGTTTAAAGTATATCAACAAAAACAATTTCATTTTGCTATCGCCACGGAAAAAAATGTTCACAACAATTATCTTGACATCTTGTTCAGCATGGGCGTTGCAGGCCTTATTTTATTTTTATTGGGTTGGATATTTTTGCCATTTGTTCAGGTTATCCGCAATCGTGATGGATTAGCTACTATCATTCTTTTAACATTTTTCTTTGCTATGCTTACTGAAAATTATTTTGACCGGAGCATAGGTCCTATGCTTTTTGGATTTTTTGTTACTTTTTTACTTTCGGCTTCCCGAACAAAAAATAATGTACAGCATCCTACGAATAAACTACCTGCAGTTTAATTATTTTCTTCCGCATATAACTTTATCGCCTCTTCCGTATCTCCAATAAATTTTACTTCACCCCTGTTTATAAAAATTGATCGTTTGCAATATTTTTTTATTACATCCATACTATGACTTACGAGTATAACTGTTTTTCCTTCTATCCAGGAACTTTCAAAGACTTTAATAGCTTTTTCCTGAAATTTCATATCGCCAACAGCGAATATTTCATCGAGGAACATAACATCAGCACCTGCGTTCACTGCAATTGAAAAACCAAGACGGGCTACCATGCCAGATGAATAATATTTGATCTTTGTATCTACAAATTCTTTCAATTCAGCAAACTCAACGATCTGATCAAAAATAGCATCCACTTCTTTGATTCTTAGCCCAAGCACAGAAGCGGAAATATAAATATTCTCTCTTGCCGTTAATGCATGGCTCATTCCCACTCCTAGATTCATCATCATGGTAGTACCATTTATTTTAAGATAACCCGAATCTATCGGGTAAACACCCGATAGTAATTTTACAAGGGTTGACTTACCGCTACCATTTCTTCCCAGCAAGCCGATGCATTCACCTTTCATTATCTCCAATGATACCGGCTTTAGGGCCAGCACTTTTTTGCGTTTGGGAGCATTAAAAAGATTGAATAAGCGTTGCTTTACTGTATTGTGGCTGTCTTCCGTTATATGAAATGTTTTACTGATACCCTTAGCCACTATGGCGTACTCATTATTTTCCATAGTTATCACAATTTTTCTGCGGCTTTAGAGCCAAGCTTGTTTAATAATAATAAACCGATCATGAGCAAAATAATTGCGTAAACCCAATCAAAAAAGAATAAACCCCAATCTGGTTCATTATGATAAAGCAAAACATTTCTTGCATTAATAATTATTCCTGAAATAGGATTGAGATAATCTACTCCAGGCAACGCATTACGAAAAACTTCCAGTTTAAATAAAATAGGTGACAGCCAGAATCCGATACTCGTTACTACCATCCATATTTGTGTAATATCATTTGCAATAATATAAATATTAGAAAGTATCAATGAAAATGCCAAAGCTATTATCAGCAGGTTAAGAAAGATCGGAATAAAATAAAGAGCATAAAGACTATAGCCGCTGATATCCTTTTCAAAAAAATGAAAGAATAATGTAAACATTAATAAATTGAAAAAAAATCCGATGCAGTTGCTTAAAATGTGAGACAAGTAAATTTCAAGCTTATTCATATTTGTATATTCATACAAATATTTTTTTGTGTTAAGTATCTGGACAGTGCCTGTTGTGGATTCAACAAAAAAATTCCATATAATAAGACCGATAAAAAGAAAAGATATAAAGTTGGGAATTCCCTGCTTCATGATCAATTCAAATGCGACGTAATAAATAACAATATCAGAAACCGGTTTTATCAGGGCCCATAATAAACCCAGTTTATTTTCATAATACCTCAACTTAAATTCTATTTTAGCCATGAGCCACAAACGTTCGAGTTTATTGGAACGGCCAATCCAGTCCTTCACGATCCTGATTAACATAATCTAATTATTTTTTGAGTAACTTATATACCTTGTAAGCAATAGTTTTGACTAAGCGGTTTCGTTTTATCAATGCTATGATCTTTCCTGATAATTTTCCTCCAAATGGCAATTTGTCAGCAAGGTGATGATCTAACGTCGGGTTATCAAGCAAAATACCCGGCCCATTGGCGTTGAGCAGGTTAAATACATCGGCGACAAAAGTACCGTAAAACCGCTTATGCTTATTGCTGATATGTTGATATAAACTTAATTTTTTTGACCTTGAAATTTCCCGGAACATAGAATTCGTCCGTACCCTGTAGTTAAATAAAGTTTCTGGCAGTACCACACCATTAAAACCATGGGCGAGCATAGCAATAACACTTTCATAATCCTCAAGCCCCTGGAATAGCATTGCAGGATCATTTTTCCCGCCAGCCAGGAAAGCAGTACGCTTATATACAAGACTGCTTGAATTTACCATATTATGATTTAATATCAGTGGCGGCTCCGGCATAAAGGCAGGCCATATATTTTTTGAATTTCCAAAATATTGGACCCAGCATCCGGCAAAATGAACATTTTCATATTGCTTGAATACGGTAATTGCGCGGGTATAATAATCAGGCTTTACAGTATCATCAGCATCTAAGAATGCCATGAATTCTCCATTGGCATGTTGGGCACCAAGGTTTCTTGCTTTGGCTAAACCACCATTTTTCACATCAATAACTTTCAGGTTGTCCTTCCAACGATATTTATTTAGTTTGTCAAGGCTTAATTCGTCTGTACTGCCATCATTTATAATGAGTATTTCTTTATCAGTATAATCACAGCGCTGAATAGATTGTATCGTTTCATCAATGTATTGACCCATATTATAGTAGGGCACTATTATTGAAAGTTTTCCTTTTATATATTTCCCTGCCTGCTGGTCAGGTTGTATAAGCCTTTTACGTATAAAGGGGAAAATGGATGTGGTTTCTTTCTTGTTCCGCAACAACTTTTCGAGAAGTTGTATTTTCTTTTCATAAACAATATTCATGCTGTATTTCTCTTCCACTTTTTTTATCGCCTTATCAGAAATACTTTCTCTTTGCTTTTCATCCAGCTTAAGGATCATATCCAACTGGCTGAAAAAAGTTTCAGGTTTTTCGTGATCAAAAACAAATCCATCAATTCCGTTTTCTACTACTTCTGTTTGCCCGCCTTGTTTGGATACCAAAACAATTCTACCCAAGGCCATCATTTCAAAAACAACATAAGGCAGGTTATCATTATCGCTTGGTATGATGACTACTTCAGCACTGGATAATCTTGCTCCTATTTCAGAAGGCCTGATCCTGTCTTCAAGCTTAAGCAACCCCTGGTTGATATATTTTTTATAGCGCCTCCTGATAATATCCCCCATCGTCATTCCTTCGGGATGATATACTATATCCTGACCACCCAGCAAAAAAAGCGGCCTGTCAAAACCTTTATCCCATAATTCTTTGAAATAAGCCATTAACCTGAATGCTCCTTTCTGTACACTAAGCTTTCCGTAAAAAACGATCTCATCAGGTTTTTTGTTGATGGCCGGTATAGCTTTTATATTATTTAATTTTCCATCAAAAGGGTTAGGGATAAACTCAATATTTTTATTATCTAATACAAATCTTTTTTCCAACTCCCGTAGCATATAGTGGCTTGGAGAAATAATATAATTGGCAGCCTGCAAACAGAAATACTCCATCTCGCATATCCAGAAATTGGGATAACGATGCATCGGCACATGATTGTATTCCATATACAGGGAAGAAGGAGAGTGCATGGTTATCAGCACCGGTATATCCCTGCACCAATCATACAAAAGATATTTGTATTGCAATAAATAATAAGCGATACCCAGGTATTCCTGCGCTTCAATAATATCAGGCTGACCTTCTCTTTCGATAAAATGTTTTACAATATGTGCAAACTCATAACTGATATTGGTAACATGGCCCAGGAAAGCGGAAGAGTTTGTCCTTGACGTATTGAACCGGATGATTCGAATACCATTCTTTTCATCTTCCTGAATATTACTAACCGCCGCATCGCTGACAAATACAGTAACGGCATGTCCTTTTTCAAACAGCATTTGTGCCGTAACAGCACAATATGTTCCGATACCTCCACCAAAAAATGGCGGGTATTCAGTTGTTAATAACCAGTACTTCAATCTTTATATTTTTTTACATTGTCGCTGAATAATGAACGGAATGTCCTTTTTCCTGTTATTACTTTCAGTATATGCCCGAAACGCTTATACCATTTCGGCAATATTTCGTATTCATGATTATAATAGTTCTGCAGTTCACTGGTTGAATGTTCTGATCTTAGAATATCGTTATATTGTTTATGATGACTTAATTCGGCTTCTGTATGTGAAATTTTTCTTTTCAGCTTGCCCATCTCTTTTTCAAGCATCCTTTTATCATTGACTAGCGAATAAAGTTTTGGAGAACTTTGTTTAAACTCATTTTCCACATGCTGCAACGACGTTAACGTTGAATAAAAAGCCTCAACAGAAGGGATATTAAAAAAGATATCGTTATTATAATATTGATCACTTTGAAGAACCCCTTTATAGTACCCGGTCACTTCGCCTGAAGCGTCAAATAAATGATAACTATTTGTAGTTGATTCACTATTCCCGGTCAGTATCTTATTTATAATAATATTATCGATCCCTTGTAGTGACAGATAACCTGATAGCGCGGAAACGGTTTTCACAAGTAACTCCTCTGAGCTGCCTGCCAGGTTAATTACAGGTTGCTGTTCAATACTGAGATAGGATGGCAGAAATAAGAAGGAGGTGATGAACCGTATACTTTCTTCAGAAGGAAGTTCGTGAATATCCAATGTCAATGTAAATCGTGAGAACATGGTACCTCCCATGAAATCATATGCTTTTCCCAGCTTTTCTTTTACAGAAGGATTAATCAGTACTGAAAAATAAATATTATCTCCCTCTGGTAAATTTTCGCCAGCCTGGAAGACAGTATCCGATATAAAAAAAATCCTGTTGATCATTAAAGCCCTTTTATAGTATATCCCTGTTCAATAATAATCCAGCTTAACATTCTCTCCCATGCATGTGTGGTACTGCCACTGCTTTCATCCATAATATTTCCGGACTCAAGGCTTTTCCTGATATTGAGAGGAGGATGCTTTCTGAAAAAGGTTAACAAAGGTAATGCCCTTCCCCAGAACATGGTTCCGGCAACATAGCGGTAATCTTTCTTATTAATACCAAATTCAGACCGTAATTGAGTTAACTGAAGCTGATTATTGGTGGTAAATGATTTTTTGGAATGATCATATTCATTCTGAACGCTACCTGCACCTGCTATAATGCCTGTCTTCGGGTTTTTATCAAAAAAGGCAAGTGCCTGTTCTATGAAAACTGGTTCGATAATTCTGAAAAGTTTTTTTTTCCATTCCTGGTTCTGAATTTTGTGAGGGCTTTTTTTATCATGCAAAAAGATAATAAATTCACTTTCCTGCTTTAAATGTAAATACGCATCCAATAATATCAATTTACCGCCAATGTCTTTTCCCCTGTTAGGTGATTTGCGAAAGATTATTTTATTCAAATATCGATCCGGAGTATTTTTCCAGAGATCGTTTAATTGCTGGAGATCATCTTCACTGTTATAAATACTATCCTCTACAATGTTATAGAACAGATTAAAAGGAACAGTCATTTTTTCAGAAAAGAATTGTATCCATTTCTTATGCTGGCCATAATAGTTGTGAAAAAATATTGAGATAGCTGGATTCATGGATTTTGAATTAAATAGAATTGCCTTTATCAAAAACTTTCCCTGGGCATTATCATTTTTTTGCGATAAAAAAAACTTGCTCACCGCCCAGGTAACCGAAGACATCAGACCAAAGTAAAACAGCATACACATCGCGGAAACCCGCTTGACGAAATTCGTCAAGAATTTCCCATCCGAATATCGTAAAACATAGAATTCCTTTCTCATTAACCGGATCGCCATGATATTCCGGCTCTGCTAAATAAATAATATTACCGTTGCCATCTACCTTTGCTTTAATCAGATTATCATAATTATTTATGTCAAATGGAAAACTTCCCAAAAAAAACCCACCCCGTTTAAGTATTCTAAATATCTCAGGAATTGCTTTTTTATAGGAAGGAATATGCTCGAAACATTCGAAAGAAAGGTAATAGTCCATCGACTCATTTTCCAAAGATAACCTGGTCATATCCTCGTGCCGGATATTATTCTGTATTGTTCCTGGCAGCAAATCATCTCCCAGATATTCAGAACCAATAATATTGGAAAATTTATTTTTCAGGAAATTGAATAATGGAGTTACCTGTTCAGTTATATATATCTTGCTCTCAGGATAAGGACTTAATTCAAAATCCATTAGGTGTACACTGCCTCTCAGCCGGTTATTGAGTCCTGTAACTGGGCAGATAAGCCTTTCACGCCAGTTAATATTATGTCCATCTGAGTACAAGTAATCTACTTTAAAGTTTACATATTGATTAGCAGGATAAGAGAATCCTTTAACCGCAAACTTTCGTCTTTTAGTAGAAGAAATTTCTGACTCATATTGTTTTATAAAGCTATAATTAGCCCTGTTTTTTTCAACATGCAGCTTATAATCTTCAAAGCTTCTCAATCTGAAAATTTTCAATTTTGATCTATTAATATTTTTAAAATACCAGATTTAAAACGTTGTTTTCCGGCTGTCATTCATTTATTGCTTTTTTACCAGCTTGAAGTTCCTGAATAATTATAAAATAATGCAAGTCTCTGGAGTTAATGAAAGACAATTTATTATTCGGTTGTAGAGTAACAATCTTATTTTTTTTACCAATCGTATTTGAATAATATAGAACATCATTAACAGTAAATTTACAAGAGTCTGTTCTAAAGCTCCAGTTATAAGTGTATGGGTCCTCAATTACGTATGCCTTAAACTTATTTTTTGAAGTATGCAAATAATGACTTGAAACGCCCGATGAATCCACTCTTAGAATACTATGCTTGTTTACTATCGCAAAATCTTTATTATAGTGCCTTATTTTCAACAAATATAAAGGCGTGTTAGTTAATGTAAACGTAGGATAAATATCCACGATACTATCTATGTAATAATTTCTTCTGTTTAATTCATCGACCTTTTGCATTAACTCCTCTTTTGTAGTAAGCGTAAAAAAATTATGCTTTTGCGATAAAGTGTCAATTTTATTTTTTTCGAATTCATCAATTACCAGTTGTCGCTTGCCAAAAGAAGATAGATTATAAATGGGTACTTCAGGGGCTAATAATCTTGCAAACCCATTGCATTCTGAACTTAAAAAAGCGCTTATTTTCAACTTTTTTATAATAGAATCCACTCCCGTACAATAGTCATTTAATAATAGACGGGATTCATTTTTTAATATACTTCCATTGTCTGTACTTCTTAAATTTTTATATTCATACCAGGATAGATTAATTCCCTCACGGAAATACTTTTTAAAGGTACTTTTCCCTTGAATTAATATCAAACTGCAAAGGAGACCGAAAAATATCCATTTCTTCAAAAAAAATAGGTTGTAAAGCCATAAAATCACAATCACTCCGAAAAGAACTTCTATCAATACACCATACCGGTAATAGCCGGTAGTAAAAAGCAGTATATAATTACACAGAAGAGCAATAATAGACAGGTAAACGATGAAACTAGTTCTACTAACTTTTATGTTGAACTTATAATATACGCCAATTGCCAAAGTTGATATAATAATCAGATATTCAGACAATAATCGGATACTGAATGCCTGCCACTCATTATTTCTTTCTTTATGCAGAAACGAAATAATATTGTAATGGAAAATTTCTAGGAAATTACGCGGTCCCCATCTTCCATCTTTAAAATTGCTTATTTCGTAAAGTGGTGATTTAAAGAATTTATTATAAAAGGGGAAAATAGGGTTTAATGTTTCTGTATAATTATACATTAAGTATATAGAAGGAAATATCAAAAGAAAAAAAACACTCAGCATTAATTTCTTATCCTCCAGGTATATCTTATAATTTCGGATAAAAAAGCCGGCCCCTATTACAATTACATATGGAAGAAAGGTTAGTTTGTATGCAATCACCATTGAGGCTATCAGGAAAAAAAATTTAGTAAGACTTATTTTATTCCTATAATTTAAAGGTTTAAAAAAAAGGATGTGTATCAATTCTAGTACTAGGGGAACACCTATTACATCAACCTTGTAAGAGTTTAGATTAAATAATGTGTTATCAGCAAATATTACAAACAATGCAGATGCAGCAAGCCAATATCCAAATACTTTTTTTTCCGAAAAATAGGTAGTTAAAAAGCTTTTCAAAAAATCATATACCGATAAATAAATCAAAAAAAGTAGGTAGGTATTAAGGATTGTGCCCAATCTGTAACCTAATAAATCCCTGAAAAATCCAAAGATTTTATAGGATAGCGTAAAAAAATAAGTCCCGCCGCCTGCACCTCCAACTAAATTGAAATTTTGCTGATTATCAAGCCTGTTTAACTGATGAAGAAATAAATGGTAAGCACGTACATCATAATCTGCATCAGGGAACATTATTCTTTGATAATTCAGAAATAATATTGGCAAAAAGAATAAGACCAAAATACCGAATTCCTTTAGCTGCTCTTTTTTTATGCCAAGGTTACTTTTTTCAAGTTCAAAATATTTTAAAAAAAGTTTTATGAAAAAATAACTTAACCCTCCAAACGCTATAAAAGCAACTCCATACCCGGCAAACCGGCTATAATGATAATTGAGATAATAAAATATAATGTCTGTAAGGTCTACAGACCATATCCACAATGAAATAAATATCAATAAGAACAAAAAAATCTTACGCATAAAATGGTAATTGGAAAAGTGATCAGCAAGATCAAAATTATATGGACTTGTATTTATTTGTGGATATCATAAAAATTTATGCTGGGGCTGATTGGGTGTATTAGAAATATCATAGGAAAAAAAACTAAGTATTAATTGAATACCTACAATGATCGGCACAACAGATAACATGATAGTACCCGTTGGAGTAGTTAATCCCAAATGGGCATTACGAATCCAATTATAAATTCCAAAATAACTCCCGAATAACAATAAAAGATTCCCGAAAACCAGTTCCAGCGTAGCGATCGAAAAGTCACGTAAAAAATAATTATAGAAAATTCTTTTATTGAAATTTTTAAAATGCTTAAACAAAAATTCACCTAAAATTCTGTGTATTTTCAGATTGCTTTTTT
The DNA here is from genome assembly GCA_946479055.1 of uncultured Bacteroidota bacterium. Next base: position 12,903 of record CAMLEX010000038.1, read on the forward strand.
CATCTCCATACACAGCATCCATTGGTAAATCTATTACATGGGCTCTGACGGTATTTAATCTGAAAAGCATATCGGTTTCAAAAAAATAACGTTCGCTTATTTTGTCAAATGGAAGTTTATTGGCGATTTTGGCATGTATTGCCGTATATCCATTAGTAGGATCAAAAATATTCCAGTACCCGGAAGAGAGTTTTGACATAAAAGATAAAACCAAATTACCAGCTAATCTTATAAACGGCATTCGTCTTATATATCGCATATCATAAAATCTATTTCCCTTTGTATAATCCGCATAACCTGAAGCAATAGGTGCAATAAATTTTCGTATCAGGCTGGGGTTCATTTGTCCATCTCCATCCAGCTTAACGATAATATCTGCTCCATCTTTAATGGCTTCTCCATATCCTCTGAGTACAGCTCCTCCAACACCTTTATTCACCTCATTATATACTATTCTAACTCTTTTGTCTACACAATTGTCCGCAACAAATTGCCCCGATTTTTCCGGGCAAAAATCATCTACAACATAAATTAAATCACATTCTTCTCCGATGGATTCTATTACCTGAAGTATGTGTTTGGTTACTTTGTATGAGGGAATTACAACTGCTATTTTTGCATTATTGAACATCAGATTATTTATCGCTTATTTTCAATCACTTTTTTTTCTTAATTAAGAAAAACAACTCCCTTTCGCCTACCAAATATTTATATTTTTCCTGTTTTTCCTATACCAAAACATTACTTATTACATTTTGTGAAAGATAAATTTTCAAATGTATGCCCGCACAGTTTCCAGTCCTAATACATACATAAGATTACCTGTTGTTTGATCCCGCAATATATTTACATTTTCAGGAAGGGCATGCC
>CAMLEX010000039.1 GCA_946479055.1 uncultured Bacteroidota bacterium
ATGTTTTTTTATTAGAGCCGCGATCATTCAGGTTAATATTAGTAAGGATTGTTCCGTTATAATATTTCTTTCCTTTTTTTGCGGCAGGTTGTGTTACTGTTGTTACAGGCGCAGCTGATGCTGGTTGTTCTTCCAGTATACTTAACACTTTTTCAAACCATTGCTGTGCATCCTCTTCATAATCCACATCACATTTTTGCAACGGCACCACCTGCTTTGCGCCAAACTTGCTGAACTGAGCATCTACATCCTCACCTGTTTTGCAAAACATTGGATACGATGTGTCACCCAAAGCCAGTACGCTGTACTTAAGTTTGGAAAGATCCAGTGAAGTCTCATGAATATGATCATAAAACTTTTTAGCAGGTATAGGCGGTTCCCCTTCACCCTGAGTGCTGATCACCACAAAAAAATATTCTTCTTTAGGTAAATCAGTAAAACGGTATTGGTCCAGCCCGATCAATTTTGCATTTACTCCTTTCTTCTTGGCGACTGCTGCCAGTTGCGTAGCCAGTCTTTTGGCATTACCGGTCTCGGTACCAAATGCAAGGCTGATTTTTTTTGTTGAAACAGTTTTTACTTCCTGACCATTGGTATGTGCGACGCCATTGGTTTTCCCGTTGGCAACAATACCAGACAAGTAGCCATTGATCCAGATAAGCTCTTCTTTGGAATAGCCATCTATTAATTCATGTAGTTGTTTCAGTTTTACTTCTCCCAGCATATCCACTTTTAATTTACAGTGACCAGTTCATGCGCCAATTTTTATCGTTTTATTTGTCGCATGTAATTCGCCATAAAAATTATCATCGCAGACTTTTGAAAATTGCTTGATAATTTTTATGGCTTATTTCATTAAAAACAGATCCGGCTTTTTCAGCAACGAACCAGTTAAATTCTTTATGTAATGCCACCACTTCGCCTACTATCACCAACGATGGCGAACTGAATTTTTTGTTTACAAAATCAATTGCGCAATCTTTCAGGGTAGTAATATGAACACGTTGATGTTCTGTGGTTGCCTGTTCTATTACCGCTAATGGGGTAAATGGCTTTTTTGAATAACGCAACATCAGTTCTGTCATATCAAAAAGATTTCTTGCACCCATATAAAATACCAGGGTATCATTAGTGGTTGCCCATGATTTCCATTTTTCAGAACTATAATAACTACAAGGGCTAAACGTGACGAATTGCACAGCTTTTGCATAGCCTCTTGCTGTCAATGGTATACCTGCATAGGCTGAGGCACCCGAAGCAGCCGTAATACCCGGAATAATCTCAAAAGGAATATTATTCTCCTGCAAAGCGATCAACTCATCCAATACATTACTGAAGAAAGCGACATCGCCACCTTTTAAACGCAATACTGTTTTGCCATTCTTTGCATGACCAACGATCAGTTTATTGATATCTTCCTGCGCAACAGAGCCATCATGGTAACCTTGTTTTCCTGTCATCAAAGTCAATACATCTTTTTTTGCATAACTATCAATGATCTCCGGATTCACCAACCTGTCAACCAGTATCACATCAGCTTCAGCCAAACGCTTCTGTAATTTAACTGTGATCAGATCCGCATCTCCCGGACCTGCACCTGCCAGTATCACTTTCCCTATTGTTTGTTCCTTATTCATAATACACGACTCGTTGTAAAATTATTTAAGCAAAACAGCTGCTACGGTGCTGTTGCCTGTTTCATCAATTAATATAGCGCTGCCGTTAGTGCTTAATTTATCATAAGCATCGTACACCAATGGTGAAGCCGTTTTGATAGTGGCTTTTACCACTTCATTTAATTTTACGCTACCTTCTACGGGCTGTTGTTGCAATGTATTTACATCCAGTTTGTATTCTACTTGCTTTACTACTGCTTTTACCAACCGGCTGTTGTGTTGCAATAGATATTTATTACCTGCCTGCAATGGCTTATCGTCAAGCCAGCAAAGCAATACTTCCAGTTCATTACTAACCTTAGGAAGGTTATCAACCTTCGCAATAGTATCGCCACGGCTGATATCAATATCATCACTAAGATGTATGACCGCACTTTGAGGAGCAAAAACTTCTTCTACTTCTTTACCACCAGTTTCCAATTTTGAGATAGTCGTTTCAATATCTGCCGGAAGCAGTCTTACCTTATCCCCTTTTTTATAAATGCCGCTTATTACTTTTCCGGCATAGCCACGATAATCATGAAGTTCTTCAGTTTGCGGACGAATAACCAACTGCACCTGGAAACGGGCATCGGTAAGATTAACATCATTATTGATTTCAATGTCTTCAAGAAATTCAAGCAACGGTTTTCCTTCGTACCAGTTGATCTGTTCTGACCTGTCAACAATATTATCGCCATTTAATGCACTGATTGGTATATAGGTAACATCATTTAATCCCAATTGGCGGGCTACCTCTGCATAATCAATCACGATATTATTGAATACATCCTGAGAGTATTCTACCAGGTCCATTTTGTTGATGGCTATCACTACATGAGGAATCTTCAGCAATGAAGCAATAATAGAATGTCTTCTTGTTTGCTCTACCACACCTTGTCTTGCATCTATCAGGATAATAATCAGGTTGGCATTGGAAGCACCCGTGATCATATTCCTTGTGTACTGCACATGACCCGGTGCATCAGCGATGATGAACTTTCTTTTTGGCGTTGTGAAATAACGATACGCTACATCAATGGTGATACCCTGTTCTCTTTCCGCACGAAGCCCGTCAGTAAGCAAGGCCAGGTCAACAGAACCATCTGTTCTGTTCTTCGTTGATTTCTCCAACGCTTCCAGTTGATCAACCAGGATATTTTTGCTGTCATACAGCAATCGACCAATTAATGTGCTTTTACCATCATCAACACTTCCGGCTGTTATAAATCGTAGTAAGTCCATCTGGAATATTTTGTTTATCGTTTTTAATTTTTTGTTACCATCCTGAGTGCTACTATCAGCTTCGTTGCGTCGCACTCTTCATCGTTCTGTTCTTTACTCGGCAACCCACCCCGGGTTGTTTAAATTTTATTATTTCTTCATTTTCGCCCCTCCGGTGGAGGGGATGGCCTCTGTAGCACACCTACTCACTACTCCCTAGAAATACCCATTCTTCTTCCTGTCTTCCATTGCGGCTTCTGTTACCTTATCATCAATCCTTGTCTCGCCTCTTTCACTGATCCGGGTAGAAATGATCTCGCTGATCACTTCATCCAATGTTGATGCTTTTGATTCAACAGCGGCTGTACAGGTCATGTCGCCAACAGTACGGTAACGAACCTGTTTTTTTAATATTACGTCCGTTTCATCTATCTGTATAAAATCAGAAACTGCTACCAGCTGGCCTTCATGCTCTATCACTTCTCTTTCATGCGTAAAATAAATAGAAGGCAAAGGAATATTTTCCTTGCGGATATAATTCCAGATATCCAGTTCCGTCCAGTTGCTGATCGGGAACACTCTTACATTTTCACCTTTATGGATACGTCCGTTATAGGTATCCCAAAGCTCGGGTCGCTGAAGTTTAGGATTCCATTGACCAAATTCATCACGAACAGAAAAAATTCTTTCTTTAGCTCTTGCTTTTTCTTCATCGCGGCGGGCACCACCAATACAAGCGTCAAACTTAAATTCTTCAATAGTATCAAGCAGCGTATGTGTTTGCAACCAGTTGCGGCTGGCAAATTTTCCTTTTGGCTCAGTAAGATTCTTCTGTTTGATCGTGTCTTCTACTTTGCGAACAACCAAATTCGCATTTACTTCTTTTGCCAGTTCATCCCGAAAAGCAAGTGCTTCGGGAAAATTGTGACCGGTATCAATATGCACCAGTGGAAAAGGAATTTTTCCGGGCGCAAACGCTTTTTTAGCTAAATGTACCAGTGTAATTGAATCTTTTCCACCACTGAAAAGCAAGGCCGGTTTTTCAAATTGTGCCACTACTTCACGAAAAATATAAATACTCTCCGCTTCCAGCTGTCCCAGGTAATCTAAATGATATTTACTCATAATCTATTTCTTTAATGTCTACTTAATCGGTAGACTTCTATAGCAAAAAAAAATTAGCCTGCTTTAGTCATTGTTGCTGGTACATGCAATCCACATTCTTTGTGAGAAGCTTCCCACCACCACCGGCCAGCTCTTGCATCTTCGCCGGGTTCAATAGCCCTGGTACATGGTGCGCAACCGATGCTGATAAATCCTTTATCATGCAAAGTATTGTATGGCACATTGAATTCTTTTATATAATCCAGCACCTCATTGTAAGTCCAGTGAATTAAAGGATTGAACTTATACAATTGCTTGTCCTCATCCCATTCAATGATAGGCATATCCTTCCTGTTCTCCGACTGTTCGGCCCTTAATCCGGTGATCCATACCTGGGCACCTGCCAATGCACGATTCAAGGGTTTTACTTTACGGATAAAGCAACATCCTTTTCTATTGTCCACGGATTCATAAAAACTATTAATCCCTTTTGTCGCTACAAAAGTTTCTACATCTGCTGCTTCAGGAAAATAAACCTGCACTTGTTTTTTATACCGTGTCGTTGTTTTATCAAGCAACTCGTAGGTTTCATTAAACAACCTGCCCGTATCGATCGTAAAGATCTTTACAGGCAGATTATTCTTAAATATGATGTCAGTCAAAACCTGGTCTTCTTGTCCAAGCGAAGAAGAAAAAACCACTTTGCCAGGAAACAGATCAGCGACCAGGCTTACTGCTTCCGGCAAAGAACTCCTTTCAATCTCCTGTATTAATTCCTGGCTTAACATTAATTACAAATTGGGTTGCGGTGTATAACGCAAATAGGGTTTTACTACTTTAACTCCTTTAGGGAATTTTTTAATAGCATCTTCGGTTGAAACTGCAGGAACAACAATTACATCTTCGCCGCCTTTCCAATCAGCCGGTGTTGCTACACTAAACCCTGCTGTCAGTTGTAATGAATCAACAACCCGCAGTACTTCGTTGAAATTTCTGCCTGTAGATGCAGGATAAGTGATCATTAATTTTACCAGTTTGTCCGGGCCAATAATAAAAAGAGAACGAACTGTTGCTGTAGCTGAAGCATTAGGATGAATCATATCATAAAGCGTAGCTACATTTCTGTCTTCATCAGCAATTATTGGAAACCCGACAGAACAGTTCTGTGTTTCATTAATATCATTTCTCCATTCAAAATGTTTATCCAGGGGATCTACACTCACTGCCAATACCTTTACATTACGCTTTGCAAACTCTTCCTGTAGTAATGCCGTTTTACCCAGCTCCGTGGTACATACTGGAGTAAAATCAGCCGGGTGTGAAAATAAAATGCCCCAGCTATTACCCAAAAATTCGTAAAAATCAATTTCTCCTTCAGTGGTCTTTGCTTTAAAATTGGGAGCAACATCCCCGAGACGTAGTGACATAGTAAAAAATTTAGTGAAGACAAATGTAAGGACAAATGAATATCCTACCAAGTTCGTGGACTAATTTAAGTAAACGTTTTTTTAGCTTTAACATTCTACCTAACAATTGTTTGTAATGAACAAGATAAAATGATAGCACTCTTGCTATAGATTATGGCAAAAAGATAAGCTGGGGAAAAAATAAAACGATCAGACGACGAGATCCTTTAGTGTGCGGTTTTCTAAAACATTCAGTGTTGCATCCCGAACCTCGATCATCATATCATGGAGACCACAACTTGTTTCATTACAATTTTTACAACGTTCATAAAAATAGAGACTTACACAGGGCAGCATGGCTATCGGTCCGTTTATTAACCGAACGATGGTAGCTACTTTTACTTTGGAGGGATGAATTTTTAAAAAATAACCGCCGCCTTTTCCTTTTTTGCTATCCAGTATATCCGCTTTTTTTAATTCAAGCAGGATATTTTCCAAAAATTTTAATGGTATCTTTTTCTTTTTGGCTATTTCGGAAATAAGCACTGGGCCCTTGTCATATCTTTCTGACAGGTAAGTCAGCGCCTTAAACGCATATTGTGATTTCTTGGATAACATAATTTTACTTCCGAAGCTCCAATTTATAATGAATTGGTGAATTTTTCTTCAACATGGCGGAAACACCGCAATATTTTTCCAGTGACAGGTCTATTGCCTTTTTTACTTTATCCTCATTTTCCTCTGCTGTACTTAGTTTATAAGTGATCCAGATATCTTTAAAAACCCGCGGATGCTCCGTTGTCTGTTCAGTTTCTACATCAATAATAAGATCAGAAAATGAAACCCGCATTTTTGCAAGAATATCAACTACATCAATGCCTGAACAGGCGGCAATAGCCGATAATAAAAGAGCTTTAGGATTGGGGCCTTCTTTCCTGTTGCCATCAATATTAAATACATTTTCTTCCAGCCTGCTTTCAAAGGCCTGGCCATGTTTCCAGGTAGTTGAAGTTTTCATACAATTTTATATCAGCCTAGCTGATGTTTTTTATTTTGAGATATGTTTTCCAGAGTCCAGGTTATCCTTTTTTCAAACTCATGCTGCCGTACCGGGCAGTTCTGCTTATTGCAAATATGGCATTGAAAAGGTAAACAACCATCTGAATGCACAAATAGTTCAACAGATTCTCCAAACTTTTGTTTCACTGGATCTGCTAATTTATCAATTTCAGCATGCGCCTCATTCACATTGAGATACCAGGGAACAGTCTGGTGGCAATCAATATGAAATATGCTACCATATTTTATTACCCGTAGATTGTGCAGGTCAACCCAGTTTTCCTGCCTGTTGCTATTCAGTAACTCCACCAATTCTGTTAACAATTTTTCATCGGCCTCATCCATAATACCCGCAATAGAACGACGAAGGATCCTGTAGCCCGTAAAAATGATAAATAAGGAAATTCCGATAGCCAGAACACTATCTATCCATTTACTGCCCGTAAAATATAGTAAAACAAGACCGGCAATAATTCCAAACGTAGACCAGGTATCGCTTTGCAGATGCCTGCCACTTGCGGTCAAAGCCAATGAATTGTTTTTCCTGCCAATGCGAAGACAAATAGTACCCATGGCATAATTAACAATGGCAGTAGAAGCGATAAGCCAGATACCCAAATCAATTTTTTTTAATTCAACAGGGATTATGAGCTGTTGTACGGCTTTGTAAATAATGATAGCTGCTGCTACAAGTATCATCGTGCCTTCAATAGCGGCGGATAAAAATTCAGCTTTCCCATGACCATACGGATGATCTCTATCCCGGGGTTTGGCAGCAACAAACAAACTATACAAACCAATAAAACCTGCGGCCACATTAACGATGCTTTCCAAGGCATCAGTAAGAATAGAAACAGAACGGGTGAAATAATAAGCGATAAACTTTGTGATCAACAGCAATACTGAAATAGCTGCTACCCATTTTTGAACCCGTAAATTTTGAGTGGCTGTTTTCAAGTGAGCAAATTAGTCAAAACTTTCTTTAACATGCTTCAACCATTGATGAGGGCCAAAGTTTTAAAAAAGAGTGACATGAAAATTCAAAAATCGACAAATAATTACTCTTTAACGGGTTGATATTTTTTGGTAATTCGCTGCATGAAAAGACGAAAAACTTTTGCATTCCGGTAATACCACTCTTTATTGAACAACTGCGAATCCCTCATGGCTTTATAAGTAAGGAAAATACCAATAGGAACAAGTATGAATGCAGCCAGCCACATACCTGCAAAAGGAGTCAGTTTGTCCTGCTTTGCAAATTTTTCGCCAACCGTTGTAGTAAAATAAAAGATCATAAAGAAACTTATGGCTGCTATAAGGGGTGTACCTAATCCGCCTTTACGGATAATAGAACCCAATGGAGCGCCAATCAAAAACAATATTAAACAGGCCATGGAAAGAACGATCTTCCGGTGCCATTCGATCCTATGCCGTCGCAGGATATTTTCCTTATCCTTCATGATCGTTTCCCGATTGGTAATACTCGAATTCAATGAGCTTGCCTGGCCTATAGCACCCTGGTGTACGGCATAGTAAGCAGAGTCAGGAATCAGGTCATCAAATTTTTTTGCCGCCTTAAACAGGCTATCGGCTACTGGTTTTTTCCTGGTTGTACTATCAATATATTTGGCAAATTTCAAAGTAGAATTTACTATCGCTTCATCTAACTGCTTCTGTATCTTTTTATTTTCTTTTTCAAGTGAATCAATGGCTATGTTCAATTGCCGCATACTATAAACCTTTTCATTGTTTCTATTCACACTATCATCGGTTTGAACAAACTGGAAAGAGCTAAGGTCAAATTGCTTTTTAAATTCTTTAAAATTTAATCGGATATAATCTGTTTGAGCGGTATTTAAATTATTATCACCTCTTTCTTCATATCGCCAGCCATCTTTGAGGTTAAATTCAAGATAGCGCTTATCATCCGTTACTCTCATAACGCCGCTTTTCGCTATAATAAAATTATCCTGCACCGGGTTACCTTGCTCATAGACGATCACATCCCGTATGACGCTGTCGTTAGCTTCCTTTTTCCCGATTTTTATTGCAAACCCATTTATGCGATCATAAAACACGCCTTCTTTCAAATCAAAAGCAGGCTTGGCATACACGATATCAGTCAGCAATGTTCTGGACTTCAAAAAAGCTACCGGGATAATATAATTAGAAAATAAAAATGCGATACCACTTACCAAAATTGAAATGATAAATAAGGGACGCATAAAACGTAACAAAGAAATACCCGCTGATTTGATGGCTACCAATTCAAAACTTTCACCAAGGCTACCAAAAGTCATCAGGGATGAAAGCAGAATAGCCAACGGCAAAGCAAGCGGTATCAATACGGCGCTTTGATACCAGATAAATTTCAGGACAATATCTATTCCTAATCCCTTGCCTACAAAATCATCAATATACAACCAGAAGAATTGCATGACCAGCACCAGCAGCGTAATAAAAAACGTAGCGATAAAGGGACCTACAAAGGCTTTGACAATAAGTTTATCTAACTTTTTGAACACTTATCTTTAAGTTATGGATTCAACAAAAATAAGGCTTTCGCCAGAGGAGGCGGCATTGGTTACCAGGGCAGACTGGATTTTAACAAAGAACAACATATTACAAAAGATAAAACAATTACTGGCTACAATACAAACAGAACAACAGCATATAATAGAATCATACTCGCCCTTTTTTTCTGAAGAAATACTAAACACATCTCCCAAAATATCAAAAGGAGAAAACTACAAAGGCCTCCCCTGGCTTGTACTGGACTATCCAAGATATTTTAATAAAGAAAACGCTTTTGCTATCCGTACGTTCTTCTGGTGGGGAAATTTTTTCAGCTGCACCCTGCACTTATCCGGGAATTATAAAAAAAAATACCAGGAAAAGATTATTCGTTCTTTTGACTCGTTGAAAACAAAAGATTTTTCAATCTGTATCAATGATGATCAATGGGAGCATCATTTTGAAACGACGAATTACCTGCCTCTTCAATATGTTACTGCCTTCGGCTTCGAAGAAACGATCAGTAAAAGACCTTTTATTAAGCTGTCAAAAAAAATTCCTTTGGAAGAATGGAATGAAGCTGAAAATAAATTGTTAGAAATTTTCAGTCAACTAATCAATCCAATAGCAAATTAGTTTCCCAACCGGTGAAAAAGATCCTTTACCTGGTGACCCCATAAAAGGCTTTGGTCTTTGATATCTTTTTTTTCTGCAAAATCTTTTACCACCAAAATAGTTTGATTAGTGATATCTGATTTTTCAATACTGAATTCAAAGTATTCAGTTTTGGGTGCATCTAACCAACGGAAACGAATATGTTTATCGCCTTCGCTTTCCAATACTTCAGCTTTTTCAAAAGATCCGTTCCAACCAAAATAAAAGATATTATCCCTTTCGTCTACTTTATCTGCGAACCACTCTCCTAATCCTGCAGGCGTGGAAAGAAATTCATACAGGATAGATGGTGAACATCTGACCGGGAATTCTAATGTATATAATTGCTTGCTCATTTTTTGTTATTAATATGTATCTGTACCTGCAATAATAAATAATAAATCGTCGTATCAAACTAATTTCTTTTTAATTTTTTTCCCCTTGCCGGAAGGATCAAAATTTTATATGCAAAATAAATTCAATAAAAAAGCGTTAGAGGATAGATAATCTTTTTTTTGACCGTTTCAAGCAATTGCTTAAATTGCTCTGACAACCAAGACTTTCTAAAGTGGGAAGGACCAGTGAGTGGGTATATTTAGAGGGTTAATGTGACCGAAACTTAAAATCTATAACCTGTAAAATAACCCACTAAAACCAATTCCTATGAGTATGAGACAGTTGAAGATCACGAAGTCTATTACTAATCGTGAATCTCAAAGCCTGGAGAAATACCTTCAGGAGATCGGCAAGGTCGAATTAATATCCTCAGAAGAAGAAGTACGACTTGCTGTCCTTATCAGGCAGGGTTGCCAGAAATCTCTGGACCGACTTACCAAAGCCAATCTTCGTTTTGTTGTGTCAGTTGCAAAGCAGTATCAGAACCAGGGCCTGTCCCTTCCCGATCTGATCAATGAAGGCAACCTGGGACTGATCAAAGCAGCACAACGTTTCGACGAAACCCGGGGATTTAAGTTCATCTCTTACGCTGTTTGGTGGATCCGCCAGAGCATTCTGCAGGCATTGGCCGAACAATCCCGTATCGTTCGTTTACCCCTCAACAAAGTAGGACTGACAAACCGGATTCAAAAAGCTTTTTCCCAACTGGAACAGCAGTTTGAGAGAGAACCATCAGCAGAAGAACTTGCCGAACTGCTGGAGATGGATCTGGATGAAGTAACCGCCTCGCTGAGCATTTCCTCCCGCCATGTAAGTATGGATACACCTATATCAGAAGGCGAAGATGGAACTTTGCTGGATCTATTGGAAAATCCCAATGCTGAAAAAACAGACGGCGATCTCGATCATACTCAATCGCTGAAAACGGAAATCGATCGGTCGCTCCGAACGCTGACCGAAAGACAGAAAGAAGTGATTTGTTATTTCTTTGGAATCGGAGTAGACCACCCGATGAGCCTGGAAGACATTGGTGAAAGATTTAACCTTACCCGCGAAAGGGTCCGACAGATCAAGGACAAGGCGATCACCAAGCTGAGAGCCACCAACAGAGTTAATTTATTAAGAACATATTTAGGCGCATGATTTAATTTTTACACTACCTATCTTTACATTTCTTTTAAAAGTGAGCATTTGATGTTCACTTTTTATTTTTGTGATTAAAGAAACCATTGTGATATATGTTTGACAATCTCCAGGATAAATTAGAAACCGCCTTTAAGAATCTGAAAGGCCAGGCCAGGATAACTGAGCTGAATATTGCCACGACTGTTAAAGAGATCCGCCGTGCGTTGGTAGATGCAGATGTCAACTATAAAATAGCCAAAGAGTTTACCGATAAAATAAAAGATAAAGCCGTTGGTGAAAAGGTGATCAATGCCATCAGTCCCGGGCAATTGATGACCAAAATTGTAAAGGATGAACTGACCGAACTAATGGGCGGCCAGGAAGCCATTTTTAATGCAAAAGGCAATCCTGCCGTTATTCTTATCGCCGGCTTACAAGGTAGCGGTAAAACGACCTTCAGTGGCAAGCTGGCTAATTTTCTTAAGACAAAAAAAGGATTATCTCCTTTATTGGTGGCAGCAGATATTTATCGTCCGGCTGCCATGGAACAATTACGGGTTTTGGGCGAACAAATTGGCGTAGATGTACATATTGAACTGGAAAATAAAGATGCTGTTTCCATAGCTCAGAATGCCGTAAAAGAAGCCAGGAGTAAAAATAAAAATGTTGTCATCATCGATACTGCCGGCCGCCTGGCCATTGATGAAGTGATGATGACTGAAGTGGCCAATATCCGGAGTGCTGTTAAGCCCCAGGAAATCTTATTCGTGGTGGATAGTATGACGGGCCAGGATGCGGTGAATACGGCGAAGGCCTTTAATGATCGGCTTGACTTTACCGGCGTTGTACTCACCAAACTGGATGGTGATACAAGAGGTGGTGCTGCTATTTCTATTAAATACACAGTTAATAAGCCCATCAAATTTACCAGTGCCGGGGAGAAGATGGAAACCCTTGATGTGTTTTATCCGGAAAGGATGGCGCAACGTATCCTGGGGATGGGCGATATTACCAGCCTGGTAGAAAAAGCCCAGGAACAGTTTGATGAGGTAGAAGCTAAAAAATTAGAAGCCAAGATCCGCAAAAACAAGTTTGACTTTGCCGATTTTAAAATGCAATTGGAGCAGATCAAAAAAATGGGCAATATGAAGGATCTGCTGGGTATGGTACCTGGTATTGGTAACAAAATAAAAGATATTGACCTTGATAATGACTCTTTCAAAGGCATTGAGGCAATGATTAACTCGATGACCCCTGCTGAAAGAAGCAATCCCGACCTGATAGATGGCAATCGCCGGAAACGTATCGCTAAGGGAGCCGGCAAAGATATCAGCGAAGTAAATGCCTTTATGAAGCAGTTTGAACAAATGCGGGATATGATGAAAGGCATGAATAAGATGAATATGTTTGGAAAGATGATGCCAGGGATGAGGAGATAAAACAGTCCATAGTCGATAGCCCACGGTCGTTAGCCAGTGAACTATAGCTAAAAAGCTATGATTTACTATTTATTAAAATATTTATAGTTTAGTCCGTGACCTATGTGACTGTTGACCATGGACTGTAGACTTTCCCTTTTGGCCGATAGCTCTGAACTTCAGCAGATAGCGCGTTTAAAAATCCAATTATTTACCGCCCATAAAGAATATTTAAGTTTAGTCCGTAGTCTATGGACCGTTGACCATGGACTGTGGACTTTCCCTTTGGCATTTTCCCCTTCCCTTCCTATCTTCGCCATCCGGTTTCAACCGGACTTAACAATTATTGTTTAACGCCTTTAAATTTCTATTTAAAATGGCAGCCAAGATCAGACTTCAACGTCACGGGTCTAAAAAAAGACCCTTCTACTTCATCGTCATTGCTGACTCACGTAGTCCCCGCGATGGCAAATTCATCCAGAAATTAGGTACTTACAATCCACTGACCGTTCCGGCTACTATTCAGCTTGATCGTCAGAAAGCATTGGAGTGGTTGAACAAAGGTGCTACACCAACAGACACCGTTCGCCGCATCCTTAGCTTCAAAGGTGTATTGTATCTGAAACACTTGCTCCGTGGTGTGGGGCTTGGACTGTTTGATGACGCTACTGCGATGGAAAAATTTACGAAGTGGAGTTCAGAGCATGATGCACAAGTAAAAAAACGCCAGGAAGATGCTGCCCGCAGCAGAAGAGCCCGCCGTCCAATGCCAGGTCGCAGACCTGAAAGAAGGACAGAAGGCCAAAGCGGCAGTGAAGGATAAATATTCCGCCGTTGGTGGATAATCCGTCCTGAAAGTTCATGAAGGCGACATTATTTATTAGTGTCGCCTTTTTTTATTGCGGATTTTAGGATTTTATTTGATTTCGCTGTTTCTCGTGACAAAAAGATTATTTCTGTATGCATCAACATAGTTATCATCATCGCATGTTGTGTCACTCACTAATCATTCAGTAGTACTATCTATCGGGGCTACAGAACATTGG
>CAMLEX010000040.1 GCA_946479055.1 uncultured Bacteroidota bacterium
GTGGTTATCATTTATCTGTCCTCAACATTACTGTTGGGATCAATCTGCCTACCCATCAACATCGGACGAGCCGCCCTTATCCGATAATTACCGGAACGTTGACCTATGTGGCATTTCAGCATGCAAGGTTTACCCGCCGTTAATGTTACCATTACCGGCCGTGAGCTTTTACCTCACGTTTTCACCTTTTCCCCAATTGCTGGAGTAGTTATTTTCTGTGGCACTATCTGTTGCCCTGATTTTCATCAGAACACCCGGCTCTTCACCGGTGCATTGCTCTACGCTGTCCAGACTTTCCTCCTCATTTTACAATGAAGCGATAACCCGGCTTGTAGTAATAATTTCAAAGAGGCAACTGCAAAAATAAACACGGATTACCGGATTATACGGATTTCGCTGATTTTTTATCTTCGACTCTACGCCTCAACGGTTATTCTCAGTACTGAAAAAAAATATCTGTCGCTCCATAACCACTGTGAATGATACTGATTATATAACCAAGGACTACCGGATTATACGGATTTTGCTGATTTTTTATCTTAGACTCTGTGCCTCAATGGTTATCTTAATACTGAAAAAAAATCTCTGTCGCCCCATAACCAAACTGCGAATGATACTGGTTAACAAAAGATTTCACTTCTTTTCTCAATCGCAGCATATCATGAATTTCATCTCTTAATTTTCCTGTTCCCAGCCCATGAACAACAATTAATGAAGGTTGCATATGTGCCAACGCCAGCTCATAGTATTTTTCAAAGGTTCTTAATTGCAATCCGAGTATCTCATAATTGCTGAGATTTCTCCAATCATCAGTGAGTTTTTCTGCATGCAGGTCAATAACACTACGGGGTGATTCCAGGTGTTGGCGGGCTTCTTTGGCATTATAAACCTTGTATCCCTTAGCCGCCAATTTTCCAAGTTCTACTTTATCATCAATAAGTTTATCAGGATATTTTTCAAAAAGATTGTAAGAAAAAGTGGCAAGATTTTTTTCTTTTACCTCTTCAATTTTTGCAAAAAGTTGTTTGGCTTTCAGCTTCAGGGATGATTCGTAAAAGTCAGCTTTCTTCTTATCCGGCTCAGTCAGGGAAAATTCAAATTCAAAAGTGGGATTATCATTCAGATCAGCAAAAGGTATATCATGCAAGTAAAAATCTTCAAACGGGTTAATACGGTTTTTCAGATCAAAATCAGTTTCACCAAAGAAATTAAGTTTATAAATAAAATTATACGGGGTCTCCGTTCTGTTGATCAGGTGCAGCTTTAATTCGTCCACCACTGTGTCACCAAATTCATCAATATCCATTACTGGCAAAAAAGTGAGCCATACGCCATCCGCTACTTTTGAAACCGGGCCAGACTTTTCCTTTTTTAAATCATCAATATATTTCTTTGGTTTGGGCGCCTGTGTTATTTTTTTTTCTGAAAAACGTTTAAAGTAAGGGAAATCTATTTGATCCATATAGACGGGAAACTTCACTCCTTTTACATCTACCATCACCATTTTATCATTGATAAAATCAACTATTTCCCCTTCTTCATTGGAGTGCAGGATTAATACAATATCGCCAAGTTGGTATTTCATAGCACAAAGATAGTGAGAGGAATGGTGAGTGGGTAATGGCAAGTATCATACAGGAATATACAATGACTGTATTCGGCTAATGAATATTCACTTTCAGCCTTCACCAGGTCATTTTCCGCAAGGTTTTATCAGAAGAAGAACGGAGAAAAAACCTAACCGTATCATATTTTTTTCGCCAGTTTACTATTGCGGTATCCGTAAAGAAAATAAACAACCAGGCCTGCTCCCAACCATATCAGGAAACGCAACCAGTTGCTATGATGTTCCTGAGCCATCAGGTAAAAACAGCTGAGCATACCCAAAACAGGGATCAATGAAAAATTTTTGAGGTAAGAATAAATCGCTACGATAATGGCTACTACATAGAATCCTATCATGGGTAAGGTTTCTAATTTCATTAAGTCTGTATAATAATCCGGAACTTTTATTCCAATATAGATCATAGAAGCTGCCAGTAAAACCGATACTATATATTTACCATTAATGTAGGGCACTTTAAACCGGCTTTCAGGACGATCTGGTTGATTTTGTAATACAAGTACACCACCACAAACTAATACAAAAGCGAATAAAGTTCCAATACTCGTTAATGCAATTACTACATCGAGGTTAAGAAATAAAGCTGGTATGGCTACGGCACATCCTGTTAAGATAGTTGAAAAAGAAGGCGTGCCAAACCGCGGATGAATACGGGAAAATATCTTAGGCAATAACCCATCGCGGCTCATACTCATCCAAATCCTGGGCTGACCCAACTGGAATACGAGTAATACACTTGCTGTTGCAAATACGGCACTGACAGCTACAATGCCTGCCAGCCATTTTAAACCTTTTGCATCAAATACCATTGCCAGCGGATCGCCTACATTAAGCTGTTTATAACTAACCATTCCCGTTAATACTAATGCAAGCAACACATATAGGATAGTACAAATAATAAGTGAATAGATCATACCTCTCGGCAGATCCTTTTGCGGATTCTTACATTCTTCAGCAGTTGTGGAAATAGCATCAAATCCAATATACGCAAAGAATACCGCAGACACCCCTTTAAGAATTCCACTCAAACCATTTGGTGAAAACGGCGACCAGTTTTCAGGATTTACATAAAAACCACCTACAACTATTACCAGGAAAATCACAGCCAATTTTAAACCCACCAGGAAATTACTTGCATTGCGTGATTCACGGATGCCTCTGAACACAATAGCGGTAATGATCAATACAATTAATAAAGCTGGCAAATCCATAATAAGATTTAAACCGAATAATTGTGGGGATTGTGTCCATGCATTGTATTTAGAAACAACGACGGCATCAAGATTTTGTAATAATTCCCCATTTGCCAAAGTAGCAGTAGCTTCTTTAAAACCTGCATGTGCGGATGAATAATCCATCGTTAACCAATCAGGGATATGGAGGTTAAATCCACTCATCAGGCGTGTAAAATAATCACTCCAGGAAATAGCAACTGCAATATTGCCAATAGCATATTCCATCAGCAAATCCCAACCGATGATCCAGGCGAATATTTCTCCAAAAGCAACATAAGAATAAGTATAAGCACTTCCCGAAACAGGAACAGTAGAAGCAAATTCAGCATAACATAAAGCAGCAAAACCACAGGCAACGGCTGTAAAAATATAAAGGAGGATAATGCCCGGTCCGCCATCATAAGAAGCTTTGCCGATGCTGCTAAAAACCCCTGCACCAATAACAGCCGCAATGCCCAATGCTGTCAGATCTTTTACTCCAAGCACTTTTTTAAGCCCTGCTCCATGCCCGTCTCCAAGCCCCTCTTTTGCATCCTTTAGTATAGTCGAAATTTCTTTTTTCCGAAACAATGAATTTGCCATCCGCTGGTTGGTTTAGAAGCCCTTAAAATAGCGAAAAAAAATGAGGTGGATTGAATCTGCTTGTTATTACTATTGTGCTGACCCTAATGTTCTCTCTGCACAAGAAATAAAGCCAATTGTTTCAATGGTTCTTTACGCACAGATAATACAGCTATATCTTCAAGGTGACTAAACGCCTCATCAAGGAATTGATTTTTTAATTGAAGAGCCCAGGCATCCACCTTACAATCATGAAATAATTCTAAAACTTTTTGCACTTTATCTTCAGAATTATTCTGCAAAAGTCTCTTTAATTCATTTTGTTGTGCAGGCGGCGCTGCCTCCAATGCATGAATAAGCAGAAAGGTTTTTTTATTGGATAAAATATCACCGCCTACCTGCTTGCCGAATTTATCAGGATCACCAAATGCATCTAAATAATCGTCCTGTACCTGGAAGGCAAGCCCAAGTTTGCGCCCAAATTCATATACAAGGTTTTGGTTCCTTTCTCCTGCTCCGCCAAGTATAGCACCCATTTTTAAACTGGCTGCCAGCAACACAGAAGTTTTCAGCTCAATCATTTTCAGGTATTCATCATGTCCTACCATTTCCTTTTTTTCAAAATCCATGTCGATCTGCTGACCTTCACAAACCTGTCGTGCAGACGTATTAAAAAGACCTAATACCTGGCGAAGAAATGTAGTATTCACTTTATTGAGATGTTCGTAAGCCGCAACCTGCATGACGTCGCCGGCAAGGATGGCCGTACTCTCTCCATATTTTTTATGCAGTGTTTCCATGCCCCTGCGCAAAGGAGCTTTGTCCATGATGTCATCATGGATCAGTGTGAAATTGTGAAATAATTCTATAGCTGTGGCAACTTCCCACGCATCAGGTTTTATGTCGTCAAATAATTCATTTCCCATCAAACAAAGAACAGGCCTTACTCTTTTGCCACCCATTTTTAAAAAATATTCATTGGCTTCGTACAAGGTAGCCGGCTCAGCAGGAAAACGACGTTGATCAAAGTATTGTGCAAATTGTTGCGATAGTTGTTCGAATGAATGCATGGGGCGAAGATAGTTGAAGATTTTTTTTCACGCAGGGATCGCAGTGGTCGCAAAGGACTTATTTTTCAAATAATTATTGCAAAAAACTAAAAATGTTTGCAATTCGTTTAATCCCATTTTTTTAATAATGGCTCATTAAAGTTTATCATTAAGTCAAGATTAGGTTACTTAACTATACCCCTTTGTGATATCCCTTCTTTTCACTCAATGGTCTCTGCGCCCTCTGCGTGATTCCTCTTTCTTTTTTCCTTTAGGTTTAGGTTTTACCATTTCTTCTGCGCCTGTAATAACCGGATCGCTGGTCGGTACCCACACATAATCCAATTGCCGCTTGATAAGATTAGCCGCAGCTACTTTTATTCTTACCTTATCGCCCATTCTGAATTTTCTTCCGCTGCGCATACCTACCAGGCAATAATCAGATTCAAGGTGGCGAAACTCATCATACTCCAGCAAGCTGGTCACACTTACTAATCCTTCACATTTATGTTCCACCGTTTCTACCCAGAAACCAAAACTGGCTACCCCACTGATCACCCCATCAAAATCCTCGCCTACATAATTTCTCATGTACTGTACCTGCTTGTATTTATTTGCGGCCCTTTCCGATTCCATTGCCGCTCTTTCCCGCTCACTGCAATGCTTACATTTCTCTTCCAGCTTTTTATCAACGACAAATTTACTGTCCAATACTTCCTGCAGAATACGATGCACCATTACATCAGGATAACGACGGATAGGAGAAGTGAAATGACAGTAATGTTCGAAACCTAATCCATAATGGCCCACATTTTCGATTGTGTATTTTGCTTTGGCCATTGTTCTTATACCCAATTGTTCCAGTACATGCTGTTCTGGTCTGCCGTGTGCATCTTTAAGCAATTGATTAAAAGATGCAGCAATAGCTTCGGGAGAAGAAGAATCGAACTTATGCCCGAACTTGTTGGCGAAAGCTATAAACGGCAGCAATTTTTCTTCATCAGGCGTATCATGTATCCTGTAAGGAAATGGCAATGGTTTGCCTTTAACCTTTATTTTGGAAATATTTTCCGCAACATAACGATTGGCCAATAGCATAAACTCTTCGACCAACTGGTGCGACTCTTTGCTTTCTTTAACCATGATGCCGATCGGATCGCCTTTTTCATCAAGTTTAAAACGCACTTCCTGTGATGAAAAATTGATGGCCCCTTTATTGAATCTTTTCTTGCGCATCTTTTGCGCCAGGTCATTCAGCAACAGCATCTGTTCTGCATGATCTCCTGCTTTCGTTTCAATGATATCCTGTGCTTCTTCGTAAGTAAAACGCCGGTTAGAATGCATTATAGTTCTGCCCAGCCAGCATTGTTTTACTTCGGCCCTGGATGTTATTTCAAAAATAGCGGAGAAAGTAAGTTTGTCTTCGTTGGGCCGCAATGAACAAAGTACATTTGAAATATGCTCCGGCAACATTGGATTCACACGATCCGGAAGATAAACAGAAGTAGCTTTCTGATAGGCTGCTTTATCCAATGGATTTTCCGGTTCTACATAATGGCTTACATCGGCAATATGAACACCGATCTCGTAAAGATCATCTTTTATTTTTTTGACAGAAATAGCATCATCAAAATCTTTCGCATCTACAGGATCAATGGTGAATGTGAGGATATCCCGAACATCTCTCCGATTCTTTATTTCTTCCTTACTGATCGTATCCGGTATTCTTGCAGCCACCTCTAAGGCATCCTCCGGAAATTCAAGAGGAAAGCCATTTTCCAATAAGATCTCCTTCATGGCTGCATCATTTGTATTTTCAGCATCCAGCACACTTATCACTTCCCCCACAGGACGTTTATCACCTTTTTCCCAACGCACCATTTTTACAATTACCCTGTCATTATCTTTTGCATTATTAATGGCTGCCAATGGAATAAAAAGATCAGGCATTGGCTTATCTGTATCCATCACAAAAAATGCAAAGTCCTTATTCATTTGCAGACGGCCGATAAATTCGGTTTGTTTCCTTTCAATAACGTCTACTATTTCGCCCTGCATCCGGCGGCCATAATTGTTTTTGATTTTGACCCTTACTATATCTCCATGCATGGCTGTATTGAAATCGGAAGGGCGGATCAGTATATCCGTTTCCTGTTCCGGAACAATTACAAATCCCATTCCCGAACGGGTGATATCCAGTTTACCCTTTACTGTTTTACCAGCAGTATCAGAACTGTTCTTTTGTTTTTTCTTTGTTGCATTTCTTTTCGCCATAAATTAGTTTTTCTCCGGCTGCCCAACCCGACGTATGAAATCAATAACGAGT
This sequence comes from uncultured Bacteroidota bacterium, assembly GCA_946479055.1. Next base: position 6,796 of record CAMLEX010000040.1, read on the forward strand.
TGCCCGAACCGGCCTTCTTCTCCATACAAAAAATGATGCCGGACCGGAATTACATACAAAGGCCAGCCAGCTATTTCTGTATTGAATTTTACTAAACGTACTGCATCTTTTTCAGTTGTAAGAATAATTTTATCAACGGAATCAATAGCTGCAAATTTTTTCCTGATCTCTTTCAGGTCATCAATAGTGAAAATGCGATGATCCGGATATTGAAGCAAATGATAAGTCTTGCTGTTTTTTTCCAGCATTGACTTCAGTGGCTGCGGATTGGCAATACCCGACACCAGCAATATTTCTGTATTATCGGTGAAGGAAAAATCGGCCTTTGTTAATATATGGTAAGGCTGCCCATAGTCAATAGCGGCAAAAAAAACCGATTGCCCCGCTTGTGGATTTATCTCTTCAATTAACTTCCTTTTTTCTGTTTCTAAAAGATCAGGATCGCATTTGGTAACAATGATAATATTGGCTCTTTTATATTCCGATTTCAGATCACGGAGATCACCTGTTGGCAAATAAAAATCACGGGTAAATAAATTATTATAATCCGTCAATAAAATATTTAACCCTGCTTTGATAGCCCGGTGCTGAAACGCATCATCAAGGATAATGACTTCCGTTTCGGGCCTGTCATGTAATAGCTGCGGAATAGCATGCAGTCTTTCTTCGCCAACCGCTACCGGTACATCCGGGAATTTTATATGAAACTGCATTGGTTCATCCCCAATATCCAGGGCATCGGATCTTTCGTTGGCCAATGCATACCCTTTTGTTCTTCTTTTATAACCACGACTGAGTGTAGCTACTTTGAATTGATCCTTTAAAAGACGTACAAGATATTCTACCATTGGCGACTTACCTGTACCTCCAACGGAGAGGTTGCCTACGCATATTAACGGCAATGCAAATGGAGTACTGTGCAGAATTTTTTTATTATACATCCAGTTGCGAATAGCAATAACCAGCCAGTATACCAAGGCAAATGGCAGCAAAAGAATGCGAAAAGATTTGAGAAAAAAATTAGAAAACATACACGTTTTGCGGAGTGATACAAAGGTTTAAAGGTAGGTCAAATTCATGGAGCCCATCAATAGCTTCAATAGGTTCAAAATAACTGAAGCCGATCTTTATGCAATCAGGCCGGGAAACGGACAGCCATTTATCATAAAACCCTTTGCCATAGCCTATCCTGAACCCATTTTTATCGAACGCTAATAAGGGAACAAAGACCATGTCAATCTCGGCAGCAGGCAAAAAATCATTACTCTGCGGCTCGAAAATATTCAGTTCGGTTTTGGTAAAGGGAGTATCAATATCTGTAATGGCTGCATGCATTATGCCGGTAGAAAAATCCGAGACGGGATAACAAACTTTCATTTCAGGATTTCTGAATTTTAGAAACTCAGTAAACAAATGTGTATCGGGTTCCTGGTTTTCATCGATGGGCCAGTAAGTAAGCAATGATTCAATAAAGGGCAATCCTGCTGATTGAAACTGTATCAGCAAAAGATCGTCGAGTTTTACTCTCTCTTTTTCTGACAGAGCTAATCGTTTTTCTTTATATAATTTTCTTGCTTCTTTTTTTAGCATATTAAATCATTATTGCCGTTAGATCAGGAACATAGATTAGACGGATCTAACTGATTATCACAGATATGAAAATCTATCCTATTTGTGTCATCTCCCGCCAAGTCGGGACAAGCTGCGTTCTATTCCTACTCGTTTACAAAAATCGAAAATATAGTAGTGCCGTAATTTTTTTCTGTTTTATAAAAAGGGAAACTTTTATAATTATTCCGCGGCGTATGTTCCAGCACAAACCAGCCTTCAGGATTAAGCAATTCTTTTTCAAAAATAAGTTTAGGCAATTCATCAATCGTTGTTAATGCATAAGGCGGTCCAGCAAAAATGAAATCAAATTTATCTGTGCATTGGCCAATGAATTTAAAGACATCCATTTTCACGGTTTTTAAATTGCCTATCCTCAATTCAGCGCTTGTTTTCTTGATAAATTCATACATAGCATTATCCTTTTCAACGATCGTCAGGTCCCTTGCCCCTCTTGAAGCCAGTTCATAGCTGATACTGCCGGTACCACCAAACAGATCAAGGGTTTTCAGCTCTTCTATATCCAATTTATGTTGCAATACATTAAACAGACCTTCTTTGGCAATATCCGTAGTGGGCCTGGTGTATGGCATTTTTGCAGGTGGATTAAATTTTCTTCCACCATGTTCTCCCCCTACAATACGCATTTGGCTAAATCATTAAGTGACGTGAAAAAATGGGCTGGGTAGCTTTGCTCATCGCCGGATGGTATTTTCCATTCGGAATCACGGAAATGGACATGGAGAAAATATTGATGCAATTCTTTGTAAAGCGCTGACTCTTTATCTATCAGTCCTGATAAATATACACGAACTGTTTCCTGCGAAAAAGAGAATTGCCTGCAGGTATCCAATAAATAATAAATAAAATCAGCCGGTGTAGAATAAGGAAAAGTCTGGGTCAGCAATAATTTATTTCCGCGGGTAACAACAAGCGAAAAATCATCGCTACGAAAATCGGCAGCTAAAGAACCTTCAAAATCCGTTACTACAATATTTTTTATACCAATAGTATAGGTATGCCAGTAATTACTTGTTGGAAACTGCTGGTAAGTCCAGTCATATACATCCTTGGGTACAGCATATACATTATTCAACTGCCAGCCCTGTACGGGTTCTGTAACAATAGCATCTTTTCCGCTTATGCCAAACATGGTTTGCAGCATCAGTTTTGCATCATCCGGTTTGTATTGCGTCAATGGGATCATGATGCTTTGCGGATAATCATAACAGATGAATGTATGCTGATAAGAAAGACGTAGCTCCGGATGTTTCCAATAAATATCCTTTAGCGCCATTTCATCCATTTCCGTATCGGTGTACCAGGTTAGTTTATACAACTCTCCTGCGTTGGAAGAACTGATAGCAAAACCGAAATGTCTTTCACCTATCCTTATGGACAACACCTGCTGTGCGGGTTCTTCTTTCTTTTCTGATATGATATGATATACCTGTTTCACTTGCCTTTTTTATTACCTGCAATGATATGCAAAAATAATTATTGTAGGTTTGTCCGCCCCTGTTGTTATCGGGAATACCCGGGAAAAGTATCCCGGAGCGGTTTAATAAATAGTATGGCAAACAACATTCCAAATAATGACCTGCGGGTAGAAATATCTAATAAACAGATATTACGTATCGCTTTGCCCATTGCTCTTGCTATGCTGGTACCCCAGATCAACTTTGTCGCTAATACTGTTTTCCTTAGCGGCCTGGGCGAAACGGAATTAGGAGTAGCAGGCATTACGGGTGTTTATTACCTGGTATTTGCGCTGGTAGGCAATGGTCTCAACAGTGGTTTACAGGCATTGATTGCCCGGCGTGCGGGAGAAAACCGGCCTCAGGAAATTGGAAAAATGTTTTCGCAATCAATCTGGATCGCCTTGTTCTTTGCGTTGGGAGGTATCATCATCACCTATATTATCGCCCCCTACTTTCTGACTTCGGTTTTGAAAAGTGCTACAGTACAAAGCGAAGCAATCGATTTTATAAAAATCCGGATCTGGGGCCTGCCTTTTTTATACTTATTCCAGATGGGAAATGCCCTGCTGGTAGGAACCAATAACAGCCGTTATATGAAGTATGGGTTCCTGGTGGAAGCCATATTAAATATTTTTTTAGATTATTCATTGATCTATGGACATTTTGGTTTCCCCCGTTTGGGATTTAATGGAGCGGCTTTTGCCTCCATTACCGCTGAAGCTACAGGAATGATTATTGTTTTTTTAATCCTCTTTTATAAAAAATTTCATCAACGGTTTTCCTTGTTCAGCCATTTAAGATTTGATAAAAAAGTGTCGGGGCTTATCTTCCGCCAATCATCACCGCTGGTCATGCAATTTGTATTGAGTGTTTGTGCCTGGTTGCTATTTTATATCCTTATCGAACATCATGGCGAAAGGCCATTAGCTATCAGCAATACAATGCGAAATATTTTCGCTGTATTCGGCATTTTCGTTTGGGCTTTTGCTAGTACCAGCAACGCAATGGTGAGCAATATTATCGGGCAGGGTAAAAAAGATCAGGTGATTTTTCTCATTAGGAAAATTACGAAGCTAAGTTTCGCTTTTACAATAACACTTTGCCTGCTGATCAATATTTTTCCGGATATTTTTCTAACCCTCTATGGCCGGGATGACGGTTTTATAAATGATGCGATACCTGTTATCCGCATCGTATCTGTAGGATTATTATTTATGTCTGTATCTACAGTATGGTTGAATGGCGTAACGGGTACGGGTAATACAAAGATCAACTTAGGTATTGAGATCGTTGCCATCGCCCTGTATAGCATTTATATTTATTTCGTCCTGCATATATGGAATCTTTCGCTGGTATGGGCCTGGTCTTCTGAAATGATTTACTGGACTGCTTACACTATCCTTCTTATATCTGCGCAGTGGAAAGTGGAGAGATAAAGTGATATAAATTATTTAACCAGCGTTCTGTTCCCTGATCATCGTTCCTTGCGTCGCACACTTCAGGGTTCTGTTCGCTCTTCAGCAAATCAACAATTCTGATAACAACCATAAATCGGGTTTCATCGGTTGGAAGTAGCAGCCGCTTATTACTGTTTTCGGAAATGACGGATTTGCTCAAGTCGAACTTTCGCCTGCACCTCTGTAAATTCTTCTTTAGATAATTGTTCAACCAGCGTATAGTTTACAAATCTTACTTCTTTCACATCAGGACCGATACTGATGAGAGAGTATTCCTTACAACTTTGACATTGCACTATATACCAGCTAAAATCAGGAATGCCTTCTTCTTTCTTTAGAATTTCAGTATCTAAATTTATCTGACACTTTTCACACTTTTGGCTTAGCGTTTCAATTACTTTTTTGGGATTTAAAGTTGCTTGTAAATTCAATAATGTGCCGAGTGCCGAACCATACTGCCACTAATTCAAAATTCTGGCCAGGTCAATACCCACGATTTTTGCTAGTTCATGGAATATATCTCCTATAAACTCCTTCTCCTCTGTGTCGTAGTCCCTCTTATCAAAGCTTGCAAGCCCATTCTTAAGGATGAGTTTGAATTCTCTTGATGAAGCTCCGTTATCGGCAGCTTCAATTAAATTCTGAGTGCCTTATTAACTAAGAATGTAAGCTTTTGACATACTTCTTCGCTTGAGGGGTTTAGCCCTCGTTCATACCAGATTTCAGCAGAAAACTTGTTTCGTTGTTTAAAAGCTAAAAGCTGTTCAATTTGGTATTGTTCTTCAGGCATAAGAATATTCGAAACGTTGGGATGCAAACAATGCAAACATTTTAAAACGCTGCCTTATAACTAACCGCCGCACTACCAATAAACTTATCAATCGGTGGATTTAGTTTTTCAACAGAAACAGTTATTTCTTTTACCTGGGAAAATTTTTGATGAACCGCGTGAGCTATTTCCTGCACAAGGGTTTCCAGCAGGTCCACGGGCTGTTGCATTATTGAATTCATTATATTAAAAAGAGTCCCATAATCAATTGTATCATCGAGGGAAGCAATGGTGCCACTTTTTGGCAAATAACTCACCTGCATATTCACTACAAAATCATTTCCCTTTTGCCTTTCTTCCGGGTATAAACCATGATAAGCCCTGAAGCGAACATTATTGAGAGAGATAGTAAGAAGGTTTAGCATGTAGAAAAGTTTGAGGTTCGATGTTTAAGGTTTGAAGTTGTCTCCCCCGGAAAATCATTACGATAATCATGAGCCCTAAAGCAGTAAATACTTAACACTGCAAGAGTAGTAAAGTTAAAGTTGAGTGTTTTGAAGTTATTTCCGTTTCTAAAGGCCATTATGATAATCACGAAACATCGAACTTCAAACCTCAAACTTCGAACAGGCTCTAATGAATCCCTTTTGCACTTAAATACCTCTCCGCATCCAGGGCCGCCATACACCCGCTGCCAGCCGCCGTTACAGCCTGGCGATAAATCTTATCCTGCACATCTCCAGAGGCAAATACCCCTTCCACGTTTGTTTTAGAAGTACCGGGAATAGTTTTGATATAACCTGCTTCATCCATATCAATATATGGCTTGAAAATATCAGAATTGGGTTGGTGACCAATAGCAACAAAAAATCCATTTACGGGTATCTCTTTTGTTTCACCATTTTTATTATTTTTTATTTTTACACCGGTTACCGTTTTATCGCCGATGATTTCATCCGTTTCCGTATTCCAGTATACTTTGATATTAGGGGCATTCAATACCCTATCCTGCATCACCTTGCTGGCCTTCATTTCGCTTTTGCGGATGAACATGTGAACATTGGTACACAGTTTCGAAAGATACAAAGCTTCCTCCGCTGCTGTATCGCCGGCGCCAACAATAGCCACTTCTTTGCCCCTGAAGAAAAACCCATCGCATACAGCACAAGCACTCACGCCAAAACCATTCAAGCGTTGTTCGCTTTCTAAACCCAACCATTTAGCAGAAGCCCCTGTAGAGATAATAATACTATCCGCCTCTATCCATTTTTCTTCGTCTATTTCAACTTTCAAAGGATGCCCGGAAAAGTCAACTTTCGTAGCCAGGCCATAGCGGATATCAGTACCCATTCTTTTTGCCTGCTTTTCAAAAATGTCAATGGATTTTACCTTATAAGCCATTTAA
>CAMLEX010000041.1 GCA_946479055.1 uncultured Bacteroidota bacterium
TTGTCTGTTTAAGAATCCGGTAATCCACAAAAGGAATACCTCCATTATCATATTGGTAACCGTATCCTGTGTTGGAGAAATTCTGCCTGTCAGCAGATTTCACCTGCTGACCTAGCAAAACATTTATTGAATGTTTATCACCAATAGTGTTAGTGTAATTCAAACTGTTTCTTACGTCGAAGGAGACAAGTTTATCTTCAGTGCGGTTATAAAATCCACCAAAAGGCAAAACCACAACAGGGGCGGCAGAAGGATTATCGGGATCGGTATATAAAAATTTATTACGGGAAGCGATCGTTGCATTTTCATTAGCCCTGTAAGCATTGGCCATATTTGCATTTTCGGTAATCTTGTGTTCCCTTGTTGATTTTACATAACGCAGAGCTCCTATAAACTCATACCGCAAATTCTTAGTAATCTTATAACCCAATTCTCCCTGTAATTTCAAATCAATTACATTCAGATCAAGCGTGTTATTTTTTAATTCATCTATGATATTAAAAGGGGCAAAATTTCTTCTGAAATATTCCAGGTTCTTATTTTCGTCGTATGCTGTTAATGTCCGGCTGGTATTTAAAGCATAGCTAAAGGGATTAATATCAAAATCGCGGTCGAACTGGCCCGAAACAGGATTACTAACACGACTTAATGCACCAGGTGCTTTTTGCTGACGAACAGAACCGACTGTCATAAAACCAGCGGATAGTTTATCAGAAAAATTATAATTATTCCGGAAGTTAAGTGTATATCGTTTTACATTATCGGCGATGGTCCATCCATTATCATTGTAAAAACTGGTGGAAAAAAAACTTTGCGATTTATCTGTTCCCGCCGAAATGCTAAGAGAGTGTTCCTGTACCAATGAATTACGAAATAAAATATCAAACCAGTCAGTATTAGCAAGGGCATATTTTTTTAAGAACGCGGCTTTTGCTTCAGTTGTATTCTGCAAGGCAAAATTTCCATTTGCATCAGGTGTGTTTATGAGATCAAACATCTTTCCATAAACTCCATAATTAGACCCGCTTAGTATATCAGAATTCAATATTCCTTTTCTTTCCAGCTCTCCCAACACAGACATTTGCTGTGCAGAATTCATAATATTGTATTCACCGTAATAAGGTTTGAGTTGTGTACTGAAATTGCCGGTATAAGAAATAGCAAGTCTGCCAGAACGGCCTTTTTTGGTGGTAATGACTACAACACCATTCATAGCCCTTGCGCCATACAAAGCAGTTGCTGCAGCATCTTTAAGAATGTCAAAAGTTTCTATATCGTTTGCGTTTATCCCCGCAACCGAAGAACCTAAAAGAGTAGTTGGATCTCCACTCGATAATTGATCATTGGATATGTTTATTATGTCCTCTAAAACAACACCATCGACAACCCACAAAGGTTTATTATCTCCATTAATGGATGTAGCGCCTCGAACCCGAACTTTCGGAGCACTTCCAAATGTACTCGATACATTCTGAACAGAAACACCGGCAGCCCGCCCTTCCAGCATACGACTAACATCAATAACGCCATCAATTTTTACGTCCTGGGCTCTCAATGTTACTGCCGCACCTGTAAATTTCTTTTTCTCTATTCTTTGAAAACCTGTTACTATTACATCCTGCAGATTGGTTACATCCACACGCATAACAACATTAATAGAAGTTTGTCCCGCTGATAATGTTAGTTCCTGTGTCTCTAGTCCAACATAACTTATCACTAAAGCAGATCTTGCAGGTACGCCGTTTAAAACAAATTCCCCGGATTGATTGGTGCTGGTGCCGGTTTTAGTATTTTTTATCCCTACCGAAACACCTGGCAAAGGGCTTCCCAAGGTGTCAGTTATTCTCCCCCGGATTGTACCGGTTTGTGCATGTATTGCTGATCCGGAAATCATGAGAAAAATGATAAAGCCCATGAGGCAAGTAAACTTCTTAAGATTTACAGTCCGAACATTGGGTTGTCCCAACGCTTTTTTCATCATATTCTTTTTTTAAATGATTTATTAAATAGGTTTTCAGGTAGCATGTGCTCAAACAAAATGAAATATAAAAATGTAAGGCTATTTGTAACTAGCTATAAATCTACAAAGAGTTTATTAAATACATTCAATTTCAAGGAAGCTGTTTAGATTAAGATTTTATCTTCCCACCATTTCTTAAATGGTTTAGAATTTTCCCAGTGAACTATTTGTTGCTCTAAGTGGAAGCTGTATCTAATTATAACGATAAAAAAAGTTATAATACAATCTATTAAATGAGAAGATTATTAAAGAAAACGCTGCACGCAAAAAAGCGTTTTTTGTCATAAACATCCCATTTCAGCTCATTTAAGATTGAGAAGAGAATTTATTGTTTAAGCAACCTGAATACCTGGTACTTCCCTCCTGTTTTTACTTGCAGAAAATAAAGTCCCGGTGCAAACTGTGGACCACTCAAATCAATTTCAGCTTTTTGTATAAAAGCATTGCCTGTAAACTGCACATGGCGAATTAATTTTCCATTTATATCAAATATATTTCCTGTAACTGTTTCACCTTCATTCAGCTGGTAAGCCAGGTTGAACATACCTGATGACGGATTGGGAAAAATCTGCCATTGCAATTCGTGGGTAAACATTACGGGTCTGACAACGGAATAAGAAAAACTGCCGTCGTGGTCTATCGTTTTCAGGCGATAATATCGCACACCGGACTTCTGATCTTCCAAATCAATAAATTGATAATGCTCCTGTGTTGCAATATTTCCATTACTTTTTACTTCGCCGATCTTTACAAAATGGTTTAACCTGTATTCTTCATTTCCTTTCGCCAGCTCCACTTCATACCTGGCCGTATAATACTCAGAAGCTGCTGTCCATTCTACTGCCACATCATTATTCGCCTGTTTTGTTGCAGTAAAACTGATAAGATCTACCGGCCAGGGATGACCATTGCTAACTGCACCAGTAGTAAGCCAGAATTCAGAAAAGTTTTTCACCTTGAATTCCGCATAATATCCTTTATCAAAAGGAACTATTGCGACATTACCATTATTCAAAAAAAGCCATTTACCAATATTGTTATCGGTAAATACTCCATTCTCCAATGAATCATTCAAATCACTGTATTTGGAAACTCCTAATTCATAAGCCGTTGTAGGTTTAATGCAGGTATCGCAACCTGTTGCGTTAATCAATTCTTCAGTTTCCATATCAAGAAAATAAAAACGAACTGTCGCGGAATCTGCAGGGCTTACTGTCTCCGGCTTTATAGTGATACTCCGGCCATGATAATACTGCCCGCTATTTATTCGAACCTCCCCTGTATCAATAAATGCCTGTACATTAGTACTACCTATATTTTGCCCGTTTGGATTAACTGATGCAATTAATTTTCCGTCTGTTACAAAATCAATCCAGTTATTCCCATTAACTGCCGCTTGATTATTTACAACACTCGTATAAGGTGGCCCATCGTAAATACTATAAACACTGTCATAAATATGAATATCATCGATAGCAATACCTTCCCTGGTTACAAAAGGATCGGATTCTACAACAAACCGCAGCCGTAACCGATTCACAGATACAGGTAATGGAATAGTAGCTACATGCCAGCGTGTATAATCCTGAATGCTCCATACCTGGTTACCACTATAGTTTTTATTATACCAGTTGGTACCTGTTGTGCTGGTTCCTAATCTTGACCAGGTATTCCCATCGACCGAAAATTCTACATAAGCCGCATCACATAATGTAGTGCCACAGTCTTCAAGGTCAATCGCCATACTTAAACTTAGCATAGGCTTGGTCATTCCTGCTATATCAAAACAGGGTGAATACAAATAAGATTTTTCAAGATCATTATAATTTCCCTTCAAAGTTGTTTTCCAGGCCTTACTGCCGCTTGCCGCCCGGTTTATCCTCGTTGATGCAGGTGTACCATATTGCCATGAATTGTTTTCTCCCTCCGAATGCCATTGTCCGTCGCCTGTTTCAAAATTCTGGAGATAAGGAAATGACGAAATAACCGGCGAATTGTAAAACACTAATAAGGCTGTATCATTGTTCCGATAGGTATCGGCTGTGAGATCTGCCCATACTTTTATAGTATGACTGCCAATAGCAGATAAATCGGCTGTTGCTGCAAACGAAAATGGAATAATTGCTTTGCCCGCAATAAAAGGAATTGTTTCTGTAACTACTGGATTATTATCTACCTGGAATTTTACAGGAATATCAGAAATACTAATGCCTGCGCTATTGCGGATCGTTATCTTAACCGGCACCCCATTATCCAGACCACAACTTGCTATTGCAGGTGTATCAATACTGATTAGTTGAATATCATTTGATACCTTATATAAACGTATATCATCAATGGTATAGCCAGCGGCATTTTCATTATCCGTAACATTAAACTGACCCCACTGTCCCCAACGAACCTGAAAGCTGGATGAAAAATTCTGAGCAGCAAGATCAAGTAAGTTACTTAGCTCGATGCCCTGTGCTTTTTTATAGGTACCAGCTGCAGCCTGGTTTCCATATAAATCATAAGTTAGTATCCATGGCTTTTGATCATCGCCTCTTATCCATACCTTGTTAGCCGGATTTGATAGCTGCCCATGGTGGTTATACGAAAAATCAAGACGGATATCATCTACGGCCGGATCGTAACCCAGCAAATTAAATGTAGCAGTAAGAGAATCTGTTGTGCCACCCGCATTGTAACGATCAGCATCTAATGTCAAAGCTTTGCTTCCTGAATTGGCGATACCACTGTTTACAAAAGAACGGATCTGACCAAAAGTCGTCGAGGTTACAAAATCATATCTATCCAATCCCTGCAGACCTGTCTGTGAAGTTGTATGAGATTGTATGCTGGCGGCCTCAATGTCATCAATAAAACCAGTTGACAGATCAATGAAAGGGTTGTCTAGTTGTTTGTATGTTTTTAAAATAGTGTCGTTTTTGGAAACAGGATCACCGGGATAAGATACGCTCACTCTCAAATCGTACGATCCGGTAGCAGACATATTAACCGGTGTAGCAAATGTATAATTAAAGGATAAACGACTTCCAATATTGGGAGCTAATATGGTTTCATTCACAGGCGGGTTTGAACCAACAATATAACTTACAGGTATATTGCCTGAAGTTGCTGTATTATCCAGGTTTTCAATACGGATAGTAATAGTAGTATTATTTGAAAGTTCAGTTGTTGTAAACTTTCTTCCCGATGATGCAGGTGAAAGAATCGCATCTATCTTTAAATCTTTATCAGAAATAGCTCCGGCACAATTGCCGTTATTAGGTTGTCGTGTTACTGCAAGAGCTCTTCTTCCCGGTTTACCATTTACTCTTGCCCGCACAGAAACCCAGTATGCCGAATCTTTTGAAAGGCCACTGATTGTATAAGAATTAGTGGTAGTCGTAGCTATAGGAGCCATTTCTTCGCCCTGCAACAACATTACTTCATAATCAGTAGCACCGGAGATAGCTGTCCAATTGATGGCAATATATCCTTCACATTGATTGGCAACCGGAGCAAGAGTAATAACAGGAACGCCAACGATAGTAAATGCTTCGCTGATATTTTCAATACCAGTACCATTATGAATGAGCTTTACTTTTGCCTGGCTGGTAGCGCCAGCAGGTATTGTCCAGGGCATCTGTCTGCTATCAGCAACTACATTGGCTCCATTAATAACATCCGTCCAGGTGCCGCCATTATCCATCGAATATTGTAGTGTAAAATTATTGGCCGGATTTCCATAAGAATCCCAGTGAATACTTGTTACATCTCCGCCTTGTAAATGTTCTCCTCCTGCGGGATATGTAAGAACAGTAGAAACAGCAATGGTATCAAAAACTAAAAAATATTCATGCTGTCCACCAAACGGGATCGTTGTTCCTTTAACGGAAAAAGTATAAGTACCGGAAACAGGATTATTAACAACAACCTGTTCAATATTGTTAGCATGATCCGCTCCTGTAATTGCCGGATCATTTACATTAGCCGGTGATGCATTTAATAATTGAGGCAAATGAATAGTTGTGGTAGGATCTGTTACCTCCAGATAAAGATCATTTATAAGTGCATTGCTGGCAAGTACAGCAGCAGCAGAATCATTCCAATATAACATTACCTTAAGTTGTGCTATTGAAGAACCAGCGGGTATGGTAATGCTATGAGTGTTGGTGCTGGCTGCATTTACAATAGCGTTGAAATAATTATTATTTTCCAGCATCGTTACTGATCGAAGAAGGTTCATCCATCCAAATCCATAACTAAAATCAGGTCCTGTATTTCCTTTGTCGGTAGCGCCATTACAAAGCAATGCTTTCATCAATCCATTTTTAGGATTGATACCGCCATGCAGCTGTTTGTATCGTTGATATAATAAAGCAAGGCCGCCAGATATGGCCGGAGCAGACATACTGGTACCCCGCATTGAACCATATCCATTAACAGGAATAGTTGAAAAAACATCAAATCCTTGTGCCACAATTTCGGGTTTGATACGACCATCCTTTACCGGCCCTTTGCTGGAACCGGCAGTTACTACTCCAAACTCATTAACGTTCCCAACACTAATCGTATTTTTTGCAGTCTGGTATCCACCCAACACATTCCTAAACCCTGGCAAATAAGGAGCGCATTGATAAGTTCCGCTATTACCAACCGCAAAAACCTGTTGCAGGTTAGGCATCTGAAAAGCCTGTTGATCTAATACACGGGAATACAGGTCATATACCCCAAAGGATGCACAGTCATCTACAATATTTCCATAAGAATTATTTGTAATAACCATTCCAAAATCCTGCACATAAACAGGCGCATTAGCAAGTATCCCCGAGAAGCGTTGGGCAATAATTTTAGCTTTGGGAGCAAAACCGGTGTATAATTCCTGACGCAGGCCAGCACCACCTACTGTTCCCATTACATGAAGTCCATGTGAACCGGCGGTATTAGCAGCCCTGTTGATCATGCGGCCGGAGAAATCAATATGCCTTGTGGGATTTGAATCATCACCAACCCCAACCACTACGCCCTCGCCGGTAAGGTTTCTGCCACCCGGTAATGATGACCTTAAAATAGTCGCTCTTGTATTGGCAGTGCTTTTATTATTGACAGGCTCATCTTCTTTTGGCGCTGTTTGCACATACTCAATAAAAGGCAGAGCTGCCAGTTCTTTTAATCTGTTAGTAGCAATACGAAGAGCAATTATATTGTATGCTTTATACCCTGTTGAAATAATATCAAAATTTCTCAATTTTATTTCGGCATTCACTTGCTCATATGAAAATGTTTTAGGAAAATTTATCCAAACGTCAACTGTACCCGCGGTTTTCACAGCCCAGGCAGGAAAAACTCCGTTAGCCAATGAGGATTCCATTTTTTGTTCGGGAGCCAGTTCCACAATTGCTCTTGCTTTTACACGGTTTAAGGTTGTTGTATTTAAAGATCCCGTAACAGTAGCTGTATAAGCGTTGTTGGGAATATAATCAAGCAGCTCAATGCCTTCACTACGCAATTGCTTTTTTTCATTTTCCGTAGGAATATTTTCAAACTGTATAATTAAGTATGATTTTCTTGCAGACCGCAAGGCTTTTTTATTTAACTCACTGATTCCGCTTTCAACAATATTTTTTTGCGGAACAAAAGATCCAGTTTTTAAGGATAAACGATAACGGTCATCATCTTGTCGCTTTTGAGGATCCTGTGCAAAGGAAGAGTATGCACATAAAAGCAAGACAGCTATCAAAGGAAGCGGATGGAATCTCATAAGAAGCTTATATATCTTATAAAAATAAAACAAATAATGGGAATACACGAGTATCTGAAAGCCTTTTGAGAAGGGGAATTAAGCCGTAAAGGCAACATTTGCAAAGCAATGACGATGCAGGCCTGACAAAAACCGGTGCATCTCTTCCATACTCATAATGGGCTCCGCGATCAGCATAAATAATTTGCCGTTTTGCTTCAGCCTTCCTTTATTGGTTCCCGTCTGTAGATAATTCAGAATATTATTAAAAAGCGTTGATTCAAAATAAAGGGAGTCGGGCCGGTTAATGAAATAACAACGCAGTGTAGAGGACTTTAAAGACATCTTTTCAAATCCCAGCTCAACGGCCAGTTTACGACAACTAACCGTGATAAAAAGATCCCCGACTTGCTGTGGTATAGGTCCAAAACGATCATTTAGCTCTTCTTTCATCAGCAAAAGGTCTTGTTCCGTTTCGCAATTGTCTAACCGTTGATAAAGGGACAATCTCTCGGCAATGCTTTCTACATATTTATCCGGTATCAATATTTCAAGGTCCGTGTCAATAGTACAATCCTGAACAAAATCATCCTGTTTGGTTATCTCTTCTTTAAATAATTCTTTAAATTCTGTACGCTTCAGTTCACGGATAGCTTCATCAAGTACCTTTTGATACATTTCAAACCCGATCTCTGCCATAAAACCACTTTGCTCACCTCCCAGCATATTTCCCGCGCCACGGATATCCAAATCTCTCATAGCTATCTGGAAACCGCTTCCCAACTCGCTATGTTGTTCCAATGTTTGTAATCTTTTTCTTGAGTCCGCTGGTAAAGTACTCATTGGGGGCGCCAGCAAATAACAGAATGCTTTTTTATTACTGCGTCCTACCCTTCCTCTCAACTGGTGAAGGTCACTCAATCCAAACTGATGTGCATTATTAACAATGATCGTATTTACATTCGGAATATCAACACCACTTTCTACAATATTGGTGCAAACCAAAACATCATACTTCTTATCAATAAAATCTAAAATTCTTTCTTCTAATTCATGTCCTTCCATTTGCCCGTGAGCATAACCAATGCTAAGATCGGGGCACAGGCCTTGTATGATAGAAGCGATTTCCGCTAAACCACTGATACGATTGTAAATTACAAATACCTGCCCACCACGTTCCGTTTCAAAATAAACAGCATCACGGATAAAATCTTCATTATAAACCTGTACTTCGGTTTGTATTGCCTGGCGATTGGGTGGCGGTGTATTGATGATACTTAAATCCCTGGCGCCCATCAAAGAAAATTGCAGTGTTCTTGGTATCGGCGTAGCGGTTAATGTCAAACAATCAACTGTTGTTCTCAGCGTCTTTATCTTTTCTTTATGCCCTACTCCAAATTTTTGTTCTTCATCTATCACCAGCAAACCAAGGTCTTTGAACTTTACATCCTTGCCCAAAATACCATGGGTACCGATAAGAATATCAATTTTACCTTCTTCTAATTTTTTTAATGTTTCCTTTTTTTCTTTGGACGATTTGAACCGGTTGATATAGTCAACTGTAACGGGAAAATCCTTTAACCGGTCACTGAAAGTTTTATAATGCTGAAATGCCAGGATGGTTGTGGGAACTAATACTGCGGCCTGCTTACCATCAATACAGGTTTTGAAAGCAGCTCTTATCGCCACTTCGGTTTTACCAAAGCCCACATCACCACAAACCAGGCGGTCCATCGGCGATGGTGCTTCCATGTCCTTTTTTACATCTGCTGTAGCCTTACTTTGATCTGGAGTGTCTTCATAAATAAATGATGCTTCCAGCTCTGTCTGCATATAATTATCCGGCGCATGCGCAAACCCTTCCTGGGCTTTTCTCTGTGCATATAATTTTATGAGGTCAAAAGCAATTTCTTTAACCTTCGCTTTCGTTTTATCTTTTAACTTGTTCCAAACATCACTACCCAGCTTGTTTACTTTTGGCACACTTCCTTCCTTGCCTGTATACTTCGCTATTTTATGAAGTGAATTAATATTTACATAAAGAATATCACTATCCTTATAAATAATCCGTACAGCTTCTTGTACTTTTCCATTAGCTTCTATTTTTTGCAAACCGCTGAACACACCTACGCCATGATCAATATGGGTAACAAAATCTCCCGGCTGCAATTCCCGTAGCGTTCTTAAGGTTAACGCTTTGTTTTTGTTATAGGCTTGTTTTACCCTGTATTTATGATACCGCTGAAATACCTGGTGATCAGTATAGCAAACAATTTTAAGATCTTCATCTATAAATCCTTCATGAATAGAAGTAGTAATGGGATTAAAAACAATTTCTGCTTTCAGATCATCAAAAATAGTTTGCAGCCGTTCTAATTGCTTTGGATTGTCAGCAAACAAATACAACTGAAAACCTTTGGCTTCCCAATTTTTCAGATCTTTTATCAGCAGCTCGAACTGACGATTAAATGCTGGCTGTTCCTTAGTAGAAAATTGAATGGTGAATGGAGAGTGGTGTTTGGGAAAGCTGTCAGAATGACCAAATCCTATTACATGTTTTAAAAAAATCTTTTCTTCAAAATCAGTTGAAGTAATAAAATCGTCTAAGCTTATATGTTTTTTTAGAACCTTATCATCATCATCTACCTCTGACTTCCGGTTTCTTGGTTCTGACTTCTCACTCTTTACTTCTGACTTAAAACTTTCCTCCATCTGTAAAAAAGATCGCAACTCATCTTCACAGTCTATTAATCGTTCTTTGCATAATGCATAATCCTGCACCCATGCAATTGTATTGTCCTGCAAAAAGTCAAGCAATGAAATCCTTTCTTCGTTTTCAAATTGCGTATCTACATTTGGAATAATGTTTACCTGTAACAATTTTCTTTCGCTCAATTGTGTTTCAGGATCAACAATGCGGATGGAATCCACATCATTACCAAACAACTCAATACGATACGGCTTTTCATTGCCAAATGAATAAATATCCAGGATTCCTCCCCTGATAGCAAACTGACCAGGCTCATATACAAAATCAGTTCTTTCAAATCCATAATCCGCCAGCTTCAGTAATAGCTGTTCAACATCCAGCGTGTCTCCGGCTTTAATATGAATAATATTGGAAGAAAGTGTAGAGGGTACAACCACTTTCTCAAAAATCGCTTCCGGGTAAGTAACAAGAACTTTTTTATTTCCCCCCGCAGCAATCTTGGTCAATGCCTCTGTTCTCAACATGACATGCGACGAGTTCAGCAGGCGGTAATTTTTGCGATTCTTGAATGATGAGGGAAAATAAAAAATATCAAGGGCTCCGGTCAGATTTTCCAGCGTATTATGAAAATAAGCGGCTTCCTCTGCATCGTTTAATATGATAAGATGATTGAGTTGCTGACAGGAAGGATGTAAAAAACTGGCGGCGGTTAAAAATACCGGTGAACTACCTAGAAGCCCTTTTGCATATATCTTTTGAGGTTGGGCAAACGAAATCCTGTCCGTCAGTTGAAAAAGACGGGGATTATTCTGATACAATTGCAACAAATCCTGAATCATAATTCCGCGATGCAAAAGTACGGAGTATCATGCTCCAAAATAAAAGTTCTTACGAAATTGGAAACTTTGATAAAACATTAGTCAATTAACCAGATTTGAAGCTGCACATCATTCAATAAGCTAAGTCGTGTCGATTCAGAATAATAAAAAAGTAATATTATTAAAAAGCCCCGGATGGATCCAGGGCGATTTAATATCTGAGTTGTTGTCGTCCAGTGAAAAATTTACTGTTGCAAAACAATTTCACCAACATCCAAAGCCTGGTCCTGTTTCACTTCCAGGTTTTCTAATGTTACATCTTTATAAGGATCTTTCGCATCTACTATCACTTTATAAGTGCCGGGTTTTACCTCTATTGCAAAAGCTCCGGAAGTAACAGCTCCTTTTGTTGAATCGGTTCCGCTGATGGCCCAAACTGTTTCCGCCCCATCAGCAGGTGTTACTTTTCCGGTAATGGAAGTTGCTGTAGTTGTAAAGGCAAATAAACCTGCAATAGATGCCGATACAATACCCAAGGTTAGCATTCTCTTCTTCATAGTAAAGAAATTTATAGTTTAAAAAAAAATTACACAAATCCCAAATCTCATAATCAGTTGTAAGAAGGTTGCTTACCCATGAAACCAACTACTATGCCAACCTATTTTTTTGTGGAAAAACTACTATGTTAAGGAAATATGTCCTGAATCAGATATTTTAAACACCGGCGCTCTGGTCTTCAATGAAATCCTTGCTTATGTCCTTGAATTGTGAAACAAGGTATTTTTGTAAGATTAATTTTCTCTTTTGTAACTTCCCCTCAAATTGATTGTAATGGCCATTCAACCCTGGCGAACCGGAAAAGTTATTCGAATTGAAAATGAAACTTATAATACACGCCGATACTGGATCGAAGTCCCGGAGCTGAGTTCTTTTGACTTTGAACCCGGTCAGTTCGTGACACTGGATCTTCCCATTCATGAAAAACCTAATAAACGTTGGCGCAGTTACTCCATAGCCAGTTGGCCCGATGGGACCAATGTGTTTGAACTGGTGATTGTACTGCTGGAAGATGGTCTTGGCACACCTTGGATATTTAAAAATGTAACTGTAGGAAGTGAATTGATCTTTCGTGGTCCGCAGGGTGTTTTTGTATTACATGAAGATAATCTGCAAAAGGATCTTTTTTTGATCTGCACAGGAACTGGTATTGCTCCATTCAGAAGCATGGTGCATCATATCTGGAGAAACAACATCCCACATCGTGACATTTATATCGTCTTTGGTGTCCGCACTCAAAAAGATCTTTTATATCATGATGAGTTGAGAAGTCTTGAACTGGAAAATTTTCATTACATACCTACTTTATCACGTGAGGAATGGGATGGCAAATCGGGCTATGTCCATGCCATCTATGAACAACATTGCGCCGGCAAGCAAAATGCCGGCTTTTTTCTGTGTGGCTGGAAAAATATGATCGATGAAGCCAAACAGCGGATTGTAGCTATGGGCTATGATAAAAAATCTATACACCAGGAGCTT
The DNA here is from genome assembly GCA_946479055.1 of uncultured Bacteroidota bacterium. Next base: position 12,813 of record CAMLEX010000041.1, read on the forward strand.
TATGGATAAGAAATCCCAAACCCTGATCCTTCGACGGGCTCAGGATGTCTTTTAGCGCTAAATGATTTAAATTATTCATACTGCTTTTCTAAAAAATATGGAAGTAAAAAATCTATTTGACAGTTCTGCTTACAACGAAATTATTGAACGCTTACATAAACTCTCACCCGATAGTCAACGCCAATGGGGCAGGATGCGGGTAGCACAGATGCTGGCCCATTGCAAAGAAGCATTTAAAGTACCGCTGAGTGATAAGCCTATGCCCCGCATGCTGATTGGTTCCTTGCTTGGCTGGATGGTAAAAAGCAAATTGTATAATGAAACTCCCTGGAAAAAAAGCTTACCGACCTCACCCGACTTTGTTATTAAAGATGAACGTGATTTTGAGAAAGAGAAAACAGCTTTACTGGAATTAGTGAACAAATTTCATGCAGACGGGCCTGAAAAAGCTGGCAAATATCCACATCCTTTTTTTGGAAAATTTACAAGCGGGCAATGGGGAAAAATGATGTGGAAGCATTTAGACCATCACCTGCGGCAGTTTGGCGCTTAAAAAATACAATATGTTTTTAATCGGCAAACTTTTTTTACTGCTTCTTAAACCGCTTACCTGGATCATTGTGCTTTTAATTATTGGCATTTTGAACAAAAAT
>CAMLEX010000042.1 GCA_946479055.1 uncultured Bacteroidota bacterium
ACCTGCTGCGATGTGCACCCTTGCAGTACATCCGCTTTTATTTTCGCTGATGGCTCGCTGATGGTAACAGAATCTCTATAGGTACCGGTAAGACCATTATATCCGTAAGTGTATAATGTAATTTTATATACACCCGGTTTGTCATAAGTATGCGAGGGATAAGGCTGATCGTTTGATGTACTGCCATCACCAAAATCCCAGACCAAACGGGTGTAACCCACAGAAAGATTATTGATGCGAACAACAGCCGGTGGACAATTACTGTTGGCAATATAATTTGTAGAAAAACTAAAGGCCGTATTAAAATCTTTTACCGTTATCACCTGTATAGCAGTATCAGCACACGATATAGAAGGGTCATTGGCAATTAACTTAACAGTATTAACACCCGGCTGGGTATAGGTATGCGAACCCCAATAATCAGTTGAGGTAGCTCCGTCTCCATATTGCCATGTATAATCCACCGAATTGCTATACCAGGAAACCGTATTGTTATAAAATGTAACAGTCGTATTCAACGGTACATTGGGTACATATAATCCCGATGCTGAAAACGAAGCTTCAGGCCCTTTAGCATTGACGGTATAACTGAAACTGGATTGGCAGCCGCTGGCATCCGTAACAGTAAGTCGTACGGTATAGTTTCCCGGCGAGTTATAAAGGTGTTTTACTTTAGTCGATGAAGTATAAGTAGCATACTGTCCATCGCCAAAATCCCATTGCCATGTTTTTAACGGAGTATTGGTAGATGTTTTGGAAGTGTCTTCAAATTCAAAAGAAGATTTATAACAAATATTATTCACCTGCACTTTAAATCCGGCAATGGGGCCATTTACTTTTAAGCTGATAAAATTTGAAGTATCGGCACAACCATTATAACCTGAGCTGATGATGGCCCGCATACTCGTAGTACCGGCATTAAAATTCTGAAGCGTACTGGAGAAGCTGGTGTATTGATTAAAATAAGAATTAAGATAGCCGTTATAAGCGGTCCCGTTATTGTACTCAAATTTTGTCACATAATATTGTCCGTACTCCCAATTGCCCGTATAAGGATTTACTTCCAGGCCAGCGATCTTTACAGTCAAATTATCATTACTGCATATTTCTGTTTTGTTTCCCGTAAGAACAGGTTTTTGTTTCAATAAAATATAAACGGTCTGTGAGCTTGTCAGCGTGCAGTTGCCCGATTTCCCTGTCAATGTTACCTGGTAAGTACCTGTCTTATTGTAAGTATGCCTTACCTGGTGCACACTTGTATCATAAGGGATTGTGACGCCATCACCAAAATTCCAGGTTCCACTGCTGATCCGTATAGATCTCTGATCAAAATTAACGGTACCACGGTTGCCTTCACAGGTGGTTTCGGCTTTGATAATGGCAACAGACGAAGGCAACACATTTGCATACACTTGTTTTGTAATTGTATCGGAGCAATGGCCGATATGACTGATAAATTGAACATTGTATTTACCAGTATCGCTGTAAGTATGATAAGGGTTTGAGCCATACCCATTATATCCATTGTCGCCAAAATTCCATTCCCAGTTATCAGAAAAATAAGAACGATCAGTAAACTGTAGATCCAATGAATTACCACAAGGAATAGAATACACAAAATCCGCTTTGGCTTTTCCATATACTCTTACAAAAAAAGATGCCGTTCCTGTACAACCGCTTTCGGTAGTATAATTCAAGGTGATGTTATAAGAGCCTACTGTTTTATAAGTATGTTCTGGCGTTTCTTCCGTTGAAGTAGCCCCATCGCCAAAACTCCATTTATAGGTTTTTATAGGTTGATTGGCATAAGTGCCGGTTTTCACCTTTAACGAATCACAATCATAATACCCTCTCTGGCTACTGGAAGAAAGAAGGAATATAGTAACGCTGGGTTTAAAAACACTTATCATTTTGGAAGTATTACGGATGCACCCTGCGGCATTGGTAACGGTAAGATCAACCCAGTAATTTCCATCATAGGTGAAATTATAAGATGCATTTTGTTGCGTAGAAAAAACGTTGTTGGAATAATAATCCATGCGCCATTGCCATTTTACGGCGCCGGCTGTAGTATCCTTAAACTTTACATTAACCGGCGCCCCGCAAATACCTCCATAATCCACTACAAAACCATTAAGATCGGGCAGCTCATTTACCACTACCTTCTTTGTTACCGTTTCTTTACAGGTACCAAAGGTATTTGTCAACTTTATAGTGTAGGTGCCTGCATTAGCATAAGCATGGTTTACTTCCGACCACCAGCTATTGGTATTACCATCACCAAATTCCCAATAACTATTACTGGCAGCTACGCTGCTCTTGCTCTTGAATACAGAGTTACTTTGCTTACATAATGAGGCTGGTCCTTCTATGGAACTATTGAAATTCACCAGGTCTTCTACCTTCACTGTTTTAATAACCGTATCCTTGCAAACTCCATAGGTATTGATCAGCGTGACATCATAGTTTCCTGCTGTGGTATAAATATGGCTTGCATTCGTATAAGAGTTGATAGAGCTGCCATCGCCAAACTGCCAGAAGCTATTATCGGGGTATAAATAGCTTGTCCCGGTAAAATTCAATTCCCGGCAAAGAGGCCGATCGGTAAAATCTGTATTGAAGTAAGCGGCGTTGACAGAAACAGGATAGCTGGTAGCAGTGCAGCCATCGGTATTTGAAACTGTCAACGTTAATGGATACACTCCTTTTGTTGTAAACTGGTGAACGGGATTTTTTTGATTGGATGTGGTTCCATCTCCAAAATTCCATTTATAAAGCAGCGTACCCGGGCCTGTGCTGCTATTGGTCAATTGAAGCGTTTCATTCAATGAACATAAAAGACTTTTATCAGCAGTAAATACTGGTTCGATCCTTCCTAATATTTCAATCAGGCCGGGCTTTGTAACGGTACCATAGCAACCAAAGCTATTGGTAACCGTCAGGTTAACGGTTGGCTTTTGCTGATAATTATAATAATGGCTCATTGAATTGCCATAGCCCTGTTGAGTCTGACCATCGCCAAAATCCCAGGCGTAGCTGCTGATATATCCATCGCCTGCTGTAGCATTGGCAATAAAGTCGGCAGCTGCAGGAATACAAACTTTTGGAGCAGCAACGGAAAAATCAACAGTAGGTTTTTTATAAACGATAATAGTAGCTGTTTTGGAAGAGATCTGGGCACCATCCGTTACGGTTAATGTAACAGTATATGTTTTTTCGTCCGTATAAATAGCACCGGGATTGGCGAGGGCCGAGGTATTGCCATTACCAAAGTCCCATCGGTAAACAGCGTTGGCAGAAGCACCAAAAGTTTGATTGGAAAAAGAAACAGACAGGGGTGAGCAACCACCGGATTTATCCATTGAAAAATTCACCGTCATTTGTGCATAGACAAATGCAGGACCGATGAGAAATAAAAAAAAGACAAGGGCAATCCTTCTTTTAGGAAGAGCAATTAGTTGGTTCATTTTTTTTAAGCCTGGTGGTGCTAAAGGGAATAGGCGGAAAGATAATCCAGGAAAACAATTTTTGCAATTGATTGCATTATATATTTTGAAAACGAAATCAGGCATAGAAAAAGCTAAGAGAAACTACTTAGAAACATCAATAATTAACTCTTTATACTAATTTTTTGTAATGCACAGGGATTTTCGTCAAAAGCAGTGGAAATGGGAAATTAGTCAGAATTTCTTCCCAGACTCAAACGTTGGTATATCTACAAGGGATCTTGTTGGGAAATAAATGAATATGAGCCCTCCGCTTTGTATCTTTCAGCTTATTGCAGGTAACATAATCTATCATTACAACCCGTACCTTTCTATAGCACTTAACCAATGAAGCATGTTTGTTCAATCCATTGAAAAAGCGGCACAGTTCACCAGGCCTATCCATTCCATCATAAGAACCTATGCTGGTAAAAAAATCATTCCCGGTGCGGCCACTTTATTTTTTGTGAACGAAGAAGGTTATGCCATCACCTGTAAACATGTCGCCAGCTTATTGTCTTCTTCCGACAATCTGAATAAACAGTACAGCCAGTTTAAATCAGAGAGAGACAAACTGCCAAAGAACAGTCAGTTCAAACGGAATCTGAAGGGACTTGAATTAAAATATAAGTATACGGACGAGACTATCATTCAGGTTAAAAATACTTTTATTGATTGTGTTGATTCAATGTCTGGTTTCACTATGCATTTTCACCCAAAACATGACGTGGCCATTATAAAATTCAATGATCACAAAAATTTACGCTATAGTAGCCATGCGATATTTCTCAAAGATTCATCTTCCATCAGGCAGGGTGAATTTTTATGCAGATTGGGTTTTCCTTTTCCTGAATTCACCAATTTTAAATTCAACGAGAGTACCGACGATATAGAATGGACCAAAGAGGGTATAACGGCTTCGCCCCGGTTTCCGATAGAGGGAATGGTCACCCGTTTCATGGCTGATGAAAACAAATTATTTGGTATTGAGTTGAGCACTCCTGGCCTGAAAGGGCAAAGCGGGGGACCCTTATTTAATAAAAATGGAATTGTTTATGGTATGCAGTCTTCTACCAAGCATCTTCATCTCGGGTTTGATATCATGAACAAGGAGATCATGGTGAATAATACAGTTAAAAAGGTCTCAGATTATTCTTTTATACACTTAGGACAATGTATACATGTAGATATAATAAAAGAATTTCTGAAAGAAAAGAATGTAAAATTTTATGAAGAGTAATCTTTATTTTTTCCCTAAAAATTATTCTGTACTTTTTTGTGATAACAAATACTCCACCCCTAACACATATCCTTTCATTCCCAGCCCAATAATACTCCCTGCCGCTTTTGCCGATACATGAGACAACTTTCTAAAATCTTCCCGGGCATGTACGTTGGAGATATGCACTTCCACAACAGGGGTTTTAATAGCGGCAATAGCATCGCCAATAGCTACGGAAGTATGTGTATAACCACCGGGATTCAGAATGATGCCATCATGATCAAACCCAACCCTTTGCAATTCATTGATCAATTCGCCTTCTATATTGCTTTGATAATAGTTGAATGCTATTTGTGGATAGGAAGCTTTCAGTTCTTCAAAAAAATCATCAAAAGATTGATTGCCGTAAATACCGGGTTCTCTTTTGCCAAGAAGATTTAAGTTGGGACCATTAATGATTGCTATTTTCATAAAAACGAATTTACAGTAATACCATTAATCTTTTAGTTTACTATCTGTAGCCAGCAAACTATACATCAACAAGTTGATCCGCTTACCATTTTTTATTTCAGACTCCCGCATCTTTCCTTCCAACTGAAAACCCAGTTTTTCAGCCAGCCTCATACTGGTTTCATTACCCTCTTCTACCACTGCTTCCAGGCGATGCAATTTCCAATGGCTGAATAAATGCCCGATCATAACAGGAATCACTTCCTGCATAATTCCCTTTTTCCAATACTCAGGTAATAACCAAAAGCCAATCTCCGCTTTTTCGTGTGTTGCATTATAATAATTCATTCCACAAGCGCCGACAGGAACACCATTATCACGATCAACAATTTTCCACCAGATTCCAGTTTTATCCCGCCATAAGCTATCATAATAATCCATTTGCTCTTTTGTTTCCTCCAACGTTTTATACTGTATACCATAATACGGTATAACCCCGGGATCACTCAGTCCTTTAAAAATAAAAGCCTGGTCTTCCGGTACTATCCGTTTCAGCAAAAATCGTTTGGTATGTAATTCTGGAAACATAAAAAAGCCATCCGGTTAAGAATGGCAATTTATCTAGTTTTTCTGTTCTTTGATCAGTTGCATAAATTCGTCAAAGAGGTACCGGCTGTCATGCGGTCCTGGCGTAGCTTCGGGGTGATATTGAACAGAAAAGGCAGGTTTGCCTTTTACCCGGATACCTTCAATCGATTGATCATTCAAATTAAGGTGGGTTATTTCAATATGATCGGCTTTTTTCACCGCTTCCGGGTCTACTCCAAAACCATGGTTCTGTGTGGTGATCTCTGATCTGCCGGTAATTAAATTTTTAACCGGATGATTCAATCCCCTGTGACCATGATGCATTTTAAATGTTGGGATACCATTGGCCAATGCCAGCAATTGATGACCAAGACAAATACCAAATACCGGCTTTTCTTCTTTTAAAATTTGTTTCAGTGAAGCAACAGCATAATCCATGGGTGCGGGATCGCCGGGCCCATTGGAAATGAAATAGCCATGCGGTTCAAATTTCTTCACTTCATCCAAAGGAGTTTTAGCAGGAAATACTTTTACAAAAGCGCCCCGCTCTACCATGCAGTTCAAAATATTTTTCTTTACACCATAATCCATCACAGCAATACGGATCGCAGAATTTTTATCCCCCAACTCATAAGTCTCTTTGGTGCTGACATGCGAAGCCAGTTCTAAACCGTCCATATCAGGAACCGCCGCTAGCTTCTTTTTCAGTTCTTCGATATCTGTTGTTTCTGAAGAAATGATACAATTCATTGCACCTTTGGTACGGATATGGCCTACCAATGCCCTTGTATCCACTCCGCCAATAGAAACAATATTATTAGCGATCAGGTATTCCTCAAGGGAACCTTTCGCCAGTTTTCTTGAATACTGATCCTCAAGATTGCGGCCAATCAATCCCTTGATCTTCACATTGTCCGACTCAACATCTTCATTTTTTACACCATAATTACCGATATGTACGGAATTCATGATCAGTACCTGGCCATAATAACTGGGATCGGTAAATACTTCCTGGTAGCCGGTCATTCCGGTATTAAAACAAATTTCTCCTGTAGTAGTACCAATGGCGCCAAAGGCTTTACCATAACAAACGGTGCCGTCTTGCAAAAGGAGTACGGCTGTAGGTCGGGTTGTTGACATAGATAAAAAAGAATCTGCTCTTTATAAACAAATTGCGCAAAAGTAGGGACTAAAAAGTTTTTAGAAGCAGAAAATTTTTACACCTTATCAAGTAACGGAAACGGTGCTCGTTGTTTGTTACTGGTTTACCAGTTTCTAGTTACCAGTAACCGGAAACTGGAAACTATATTCACTTGATCCGCAGAAAGTTGCCGTTTTTATCAAACTCCAGGTCAATATTGGTGGATAATTTGATTTCCTGTGTAGCATCATCAATTTCCCAACCACGAATAAAGGCTGCCGGGTAATTTGTATCAACATAATTCAGAATGAGTGCTGGGATAACCGTATCAGGTATTGCTTCCGTGCCTTCGATCTCTTTAATATTGCCTTGCCGACTGAAATCAAGTTTGGTTCCGTTGCTGAGATAAACATGATAATATGTTTTCAGATTATCCAGTTCTTTCACTACCTGGAGAATTTGTTTGCCGGCAAAATGAGTGGAAATAAAACCACTGGCATTAGCAGGAAGTTCGTCTGATTGCACTACTTTTTCTTTATCACAGGCTACCAGTAATAAGGCTGAAAGTGTCATAAGTAGGAAGATTTTTTTCATTACAAAAAATTTAAAGGTTCAATGATTAAGTTGGGCCCTGTATTCAGACAACCAGCTTTTATTAAACCCCTATTTGTATAAAATGAAAAAAAGTTAAAAGATGTTAATCCCCGCATTCCATCCAAACCATCCCCGAATCTTGGGATTACCCAGTTCAAAACTTTTATAGCCGGGAGAAAGAATATTGTACTTGTATCCAGTAATAGGCGCTGTCTGATTAGAATAGTAAACAGCAAAAGACGGCCCGCCAAATATGGAAAATGCTTTTCCGAATTTGACATTGAATTGCAAGTGCAATTTATTGAGCAGGTTCAGGTGATTCCAGCTACCAAGGTATAAATATTCTGAACTTAGTTCAGGATTAACAGATAGCCATTTTACCAAACCAATTTCTGTACCCAACCCATAACCAAACGTGTACAATTTTTCTCCTTTCTTACCCGGGTTCATTCCCACCTGCAGAATACTATACAGTCTGCGGCTGCCCGTTTTAAAAGCAACGTTAGCTTCCACAACTTCGTTGGTAGAAAGCGAAAGTTTATGATAGCCTTTTAATACAATATTGATCAAACCAATGCTATAACCATCAGATGTATCCGCAATATTAATAAGGCCAAACTGCACACCTTTTAATTTTTTAGCATAATTGAAAATACCCGCTACCTGGAATCCTTTTACCTCTCCACCACCGATATTTCCTACACCTCCAATTTGTATCCCACTCACATTCCTGTTCTGATAATTGAAGACACCGGCTGACTGTAAACCTTTCATGTTTCCCCCGCTTATATTAGCTATACCGGCAATTTGCAAACCATTTATATTCCCTTTTACATAATTATTAATACCAGCAGCCTGCACACCCGAAACACTTTTCAAGCTTGTATTTTGTAAGCCGCCTATCTGCAAACCGGTAACGGAACCACCTACCACATTAAACAATCCGGCAGCCTGCACATAACGGACATCCTTTTTATTTAGGTTAAACAATCCCCCTATTTCCAAACCATTTACACCTGCGGTATATCCGCCAAACAGGTTGAATGAAAAATTATTAATCACCTGCCCGCTTAATTTACCTTGTGAACTTACACCGGGAATTACAGAAAACTGGAAAGGCTTTTCTGTAAAAAATTTCTTCATGTTCAGACTTCTTATTTTTTGTTTAGCGGAAAGAAGAAATTTTCCCATAGCCGTTTTCTCCACTTCGTCAGTAATGGGTTTATTGATAACCGGTGCCGACGTATCGACCCTTACTATACTGCCTGTTGTATCTGCCTGTTCAAAACTATTGGGAGAAGAAACGATCACTTCATCAACCGCAGGTACAATTGCAATGACCAATTGCAGATCAAATTTTTGAGGGATGTTTACCAATGTATCTTCAAACGCATCTTTACTTACGGCCAATGAAGATGTTTTGTATTTGCCTTTTAGTTTGATACTGAAATTACCGTTGGCATCCGTCAACGTTGAAGTAAGATGACCCGTTTCATAAATACTTACATCGCTCAATCGTTCTCCTGTTTCGCTGTTTATTACATAACCTGAGATGGTATATGATTTTTCTTTCGCTGCTGTTGTTTTGGTAACGGTTGTTAACTGAAGACTTACCCTGCGTAGTATAATATAGTTGCCGCTTTCCTTGTATTCATAATTGCCATTAAAAAGTTGATTTAATACCTGGCGAACTGTTTTATTACTGACAGATAAACTAACCAGGCTATCCCTTTTCACGATATTACTGTTGTAGGAAAAACTAAATCCGGCGTTATTACTGATGATTGATAATACATCATCCAATCGCTGGCGGTTTGCATTAAATGAAACCCGCCTGTCCAATAGATTTTGGGCAAAAGAACTAACCACAAATAACAGTAATATCAATCCCAGGCTTACCGGCAATATCCATTTCTTGTTTCTCATGTCCAATCAAACTGCTTAACGTAAAATAATTTCATTATCGTTACGGGAAACTTTTATCATCAGTGTCTGACTGATGATATTCAATATCGTATCTAACGACTCTTCATCAAAAGTTACTGTAAGTGGTAGCTTGCGTAATCCTTCCCTTTCAATTCTGATATTGGCATTATAAGCTTCATTGAGTTTTTCAACCAGTTTCCAGAGCGGAGTATTATCACACACAAATGTTTTGCTGACATAATAATTATACAACTTGTCGTCTGATATCTGCTTTGTAGCTATCGTATCGGTCTGCCCTAAAGAAGTTCTTTCACCTGCTTGCAATTCTATCATTTGCCCATCTTTTGTTACTTGTACCATCCCTGTTTCAACTATCACTTCTGTCACGCCGTTATTGCTTTTTACATTAAAAGAAGTACCCACCACTTTCACCTGTACATCATTCACATCAATGATAAATGGTTTTTCTTTATTGGCTTTTACATTAAAAAAAGCTTCCCCTTTCAATTTTACCTTTCTTGTTTTCCCTTTAAAAGAAGATGGATAAGTTAAAACCGAATGCTTATTTAATGTAGCTACTGATCCATCGGGCAGTGTATCTTTTTTTACTTCATTAACGGAAGCTATGCTCAGCATCTCCGCTTCCGTAGTTCCTTTATTTAATATAGAACTGGTAAACCATATGCCGCCAACGATGATCAAAATACTTGCAGCGATCCGCCACCAGCCAAACCAGCCTGGGTTTTTCCGGGCTTCTTCTTTCTTAACCCTGCGCTGAAATTTTTGCCAGGCTTTATTTTCATCAATCGGAGCAGTAGCTAACTCTTTACTTTCATTCCATATCAGTTGAAAATGTTGAAAATAATGACGGTTGGCTTCGCTGGAACTGATCCATTCTTCCACCAGTTCCTGCTCCGACGGGGTAGCTTCATCGGCCAGGTATTTTACCAGCAATTCATCCATCATATCGTGAGTAAAGTTTTCCAATACATCAGGTTTAAATACTTGTTAATAATAAAATAAACAACGGTAAAAATTCAACCAGTTTTATCCGTAATAATTTCAAGGCCTTGCCCATCTGGTTCTCAATCGTCTTTACAGACAAGCCCATTTCATCGGCTATCTCCTGGTACTTCATTCCTTCATACCGGCTCATCTGGAAAATGGTCCGGCATTGTTCCGGCAGTTCATTCATAGCTTCATGAATATGTTCTTTCAATTCGCCCTGCAATACTTTACCTGAAGCATTCTCCACCTGGTCACTTGATTGACGAACCACATGCATAGCATGAGCTGATTTTACTTTTTTATGTTTGATGTAATTAAGGCAATCGTGATAAACGGCTTTGTAGAGGTAAGCCTTTGGCGAAGTTTCTATGGCCAGTTGCTCTCTTTTTTCCCAAAACTTATAAAATACATTCTGCACTATTTCCTCTCCCATCATTTCATCTTTCAGTATAGTAATAGCATAGGCATGCAGCCCCCTGAAATGCATTTTAAATAACTGCTCAAAGGCGGTTTCACCCGTTGGTGCCAATGACCTGACAATGGCTGTACTTCTTTGTTCCACTTGTGCTAACTGGTATCCTGCTAAAATATGGCTATTCCCTGTCAAGATGGTTTATAAATAGGACAACCGGTAAATGATTTACCCCTATGGAAGCGATGACAATATTATGTGACTTTAACCCTTGAATATTGAGCATTGAAAATTGAACATTGAGCATTTTTATTCCAAACTGAAGAAATGTTCAATGCCCAACGACTGCCCGATAGCAATCGGGATTCAATTTTCACTCAGAACCCTTATCTCCCCTCTTCTTATACCTCTCCCTCACCACATCCTGCACATTTACATTCCTGATCTTACTCTCCAGCCATGAGATCACATCTAAGTAAGCAAAAGCCCTTCGCTCCAAAGGATTGTTTTCATATTTCTTCAACTTGTTGAGCAGCTTTTCAAATTCAGGTTTTAGTGCATGGGCGCCAACATGGAAAGAACGGCGCAGGAACGCAAACATTTCTTCTTCTACTTTACTCAGGCTTTCCATTTTTGACATATAGCGGTACACCGATTTGATCAGGTATTCCAACAGATCAAAATTACCCAACTCATAATGAGCGATCAGGTGAAGCAGGCGGGCATAGCATTGCAGGTCGTTGCGTAGATCCGATTTCTGATTGATGATCCTGTTCAGGTAATCAATGGCTTTCTCATTATCGCCACTGCCAAAATAAAGGCAAGCGATTTTATAATAGAAAACCAATACCCGGTGAGTATCCAGGTAAAGGCCATATTCCTTCAGCATTTCTTCCAGGTGTGGCACCATCAATAATCCCTTATTAAAAGTACCCTGCAAAAAATACAAATTAATACGGGCCGTATACAAATACTGGTAAGTAAGTATCCTGTTATTATCGTTTTGCGTCACCAGTTTGTGCCGGGCAAATTTTTCAAATTGTTTGATTGTCTCAGCCAGTTTTTCATGATTGAGCAGGTCAAAATGAGCACTCATCAGGTTGTGCATGCCTTTTATATAACTGGCTGTTTCTACGGGCAGCATATCGGGATGCTTTTCAAAAAGATCCACCCATCGCTGACAATAGCGATAGTATTGCAAAAAATCAAGCCGTATAAAAGCATACCAGCAGTGGCTTTGATACAAGTACAATTTTTCATAAAACCCTTTTGCTGATGAAGCTTCTGCAGGTAAGCTGGTTTCAAAAAAAAGGTTAATGCTTTTTACATCGTTTTCATTCCGGGCATGGCCATGCTGAATATACCAGCTGTATAATTGCAATGAAAGATTGGAGAGTTTATTGATCAGCGTCAGCGAATCATTTACTCTATCCGATTCCTGGCTCAGTTGCTCCGCCCTGTTTTGCATGCTGCGGGTGATGTATAGCGCTTCTATTTTCTTTTCAAAAAACAACGCTTGTTGCAGGTAAGTGATCTGGTTATGATCCCTGGCCACATCTTTCAATCGGTCTAATGCCTTCAGGCTTTGCAGGTAAAGCCCTTTATTATACAAAATGCGGGCATAGTCCATCTGCTCATGCAACTGGATATCAATATTATTTTCATCCTTGATAATGCGAAGGCTGGAAAGGATCTGCCGGTACAACTGCGCCTTGATATTGGATAGTTGCTGCTTGGTGATCGCCTTGTTTTTTTTCAGCAAAAGCGGTTCGTCATAGTCGGTCATTTTGTCCAGTGCATCAAATAGTTGGATGGTTTTCAGGTTCTCACTGGAGGAGTTTCGCTTCACATAAAGCTTAAAATTCCGTTTTTCGGACTTTTCCAGCGATTTTACCAATTGAAAAAGGGCATCTGTGGATCGGTTGGGCATCGTAATTCAGCTGATTTAAAATCCTTTACTGTAAAGCGTTCCAGGGGATTTTCCCCTTTTTTAACTCTGTAAAACAGGGCCAATTTTGGTTTTAAAAGCCCGCCTGTCAGAGCTACCTTAGTGGGGCAGGCTGTTTGTTTTTGTTCAGGTAGCAAGCAACACAAAAATAAGCAGCCTGCATTTTTATCACCCACAATATATCAATTAATTATGGCTGACGGCAAAATCCACATCTTTGACACTACCCTCAGGGATGGAGAGCAAATACCCGGTTGTAAATTAAATACTACGGAAAAAATTCGTTTAGCATTGGCACTGGAAGAACTTGGCGTTGATATCATCGAAGCCGGTTTCCCTGTTTCATCTCCCGGCGATTTTGAATCAGTAAATGAAATAGCCAAAGTAATAAAAAATGCTACGGTTTGCGGCCTTACCCGGGCCGTGCAAAAAGATATAGAAGTAGCCGCTGAAGCGTTGAAACCTGCTAAGCGTCCCCGTATTCATACCGGCATTGGCACTTCTGATCTGCATATCAAATCAAAATTCAATTCAACAAGGGAAGAAATACTGGTAAGAGCCACCCAAGCAGTAAAATGGGCGAAGAATTTTGTGGATGATGTTGAGTTTTATGCAGAAGATGCGGGTCGTACGGAT
>CAMLEX010000043.1 GCA_946479055.1 uncultured Bacteroidota bacterium
TTCCAGTCTTTTGAGCCAATCTGCCCGGTAAGGAATCTGGCTGAGGTAGTCGGATGTCACTTTATTTTGCGCTGTTACCCAATCGGCCGTTTCCCTGCTCCTGTCATCCTCCAGCCATCGGTAAGGGTCCTCTACTTTTGTACCATGATAGTCTTCTGTTACACCTGTTTTTTTTGTTTCAGGATATTTCAATTGAGCTTCTGCCGTTAGCGCAAAAGATATAAGCAGAAAGAAAACTATTTTATTCATTTGTATATTTTATTTGTTTTGGTCAAATGAAATTCACCATTAAAATTTTCATCGCTGTTGGTATATCCCGATAGCTATAGAGATGCTCGTCGCCGCCGCGGATTATGGCTCATTTCATAACTATTTTTTATCAATTGCAAGTTACGGATTCGGATATCAGGCACTTATACCTTACATACTGCCAAGGCAACTGATGGCGGCTGGACTAACGTTTATTCGCATAAAATACAATGTTAATATGTATACCAAACACACAATGCGAACAAAACCTTACTTTTGATGCGTTTTTGAAGGAAGCTTTGAGATTAAGCTTCATTAAAAATCATAAATTATTTATTTATAAAACAGCTATTTTAAAATCTAATGTCAAAAAAAGTTACAAAGATCGGAGTTCTTACATCTGGTGGTGATGCACCGGGAATGAATGCAGCAATCAGGGCTGTGGTACGTACAGGAATACATCATGGCCTTGAAGTCTATGGCATTATGCGGGGGTACCAGGGAATGTTGGAAGATGATATTTTCAGAATGGAATCAAGGTCAGTAGCTAATATTATTCAACGGGGAGGTACTATTTTAAAAACCGCCCGTTGTAAAGAATTTCTCGAATACGAAGGTCGGAAAAAGGCTTACGCTAATTTGAACAAAAGGGGAATTGATGGACTGGTTATTATTGGAGGTGACGGTAGTTTTCGGGGTGCACAAATATTCAGCAATGAGTTTGATATACCCTGTGTTGGTTTACCGGGTACCATCGATAAGGATATGGCGGGAACGGATGTAACTATCGGGTTTGACACCGCAGTAAATACTGCCATCAGTGCTATAGATAAAATAAGGGATACGATGGATGCCCATGATCGCCTTTTTATTGTAGAAGTAATGGGACGGGATGCTGGTTATATTGCATTGCATAGCGGAATAGCAACCGGTGCTGAAAATATTCTTATTCCCGAAACAAAAACTGATATTGAAACGATCATTTCTTCGCTTACGGAAAAAGAAAAAAGAAAAAAATTAGTAAACCTTATCGTCGTAGCAGAAGGTTATGATGAGGCCGGTGGCGCCAGCGGGCTAGCCGAGATCATTAAAAAAAGATTACCGTCTGCTGACGTAAGAATATGTGTATTAGGCCATATTCAACGAGGTGGTTCTCCTACCTGCGACGACAGGCTGGTAGCCAGTCATATGGGCTACTATGCAGTTGAAAGTTTAATGGTGGGTCGCAAAAATGTAATGGTTGGTGTTATCAATAATAAGATCCATTATACACCGCTTGACAAAGCAGTAAAAGAAAAACAAAAAATCGGGCAGGAATGGATGAAGATCGTAAAGATACTGGCATCATAGAGATGATGCCGGATACAAGATGCTGGTCTGTGACCTATAAACTCGTAGCTACCATCAGGAATCCAGCATCCAGAATCAAGTACCCAGAATCAAGTAATAAACAAGAAACCAAAACAAAATCATGGCTAAAAACACAGAAAAATATTTTCATACAGAAATGGATAAAGACGCCGGCCTGGCGCATGCATATCATAAAACAAAGATTGTTGCAACAGTAGGTCCAGCCTGTGATACATACGATAAATTACTGGAACTGGTAAAAGCCGGTGTCAATGTATTTCGCTTAAACTTTTCACATGGATCTCATGAGAATAAAGCAGAGATTATTGAACATATCCGCAAGATCAATAAAACTGAACCTTATAATATTGCTATTCTCGGCGATCTGCAAGGCCCTAAACTTCGTGTTGGAGAAATAGAGAACGGAGCCCTGAAAATAACGCCGGGAGATATACTCACTTTTACATCCAAAGAAAAAGTGGTTGGCAATATGGAACGTATTTACATCTCCTACCCCAACCTGCACAATGATGTGAAAGTGGGAGAAAAAATAATGATAGATGATGGAAAGCTGGAAGTAATAGTAGTTGATATCACATCATCAGGCGACGTAAAAGTACAGGTAACTTATGGAGGAATGTTGCTTCCCAAAAAAGGAGTGAATCTTCCTGATACAGCTATTTCGTTGCCGGCAATGACAGAAAAGGACATGATAGATTTCGAATTTATCATCAAACATGAGCTGGACTGGATGGCCTTATCTTTCGTTCGCAAAGCCGACGATATTGTTGATCTCAAAAAAATGGTGGCGAGCAGAAATAGTCCTGTCAAAGTAATGGCGAAAATTGAAATGCCTTCCGCATTGGTTGACCTGCGCAATATCATTATAGAATCAGACGGTGTAATGGTAGCCCGGGGTGACCTGGGTGTAGAATTGCCGGTAGAAAAAGTTCCTATGGCTCAAAGGGATATTATCCGTAAATGTATACACCGGGGTAAGCCCGTAATTGTTGCTACACAGATGATGGAAAGTATGATTGACAGGGTAAAACCTAATCGAAGTGAAATAACCGATGTTGCCAATGCCGTACTGGAAGGCGCAGATGCTGTAATGTTAAGTGGCGAGACCGCCACCGGCCAGCATCCAACATTGGTTGTTGAAACAATGCGAAAGATCATCATGGAAGTAGAACGGACAGAATACCGCTATAATCGTGAAGAGGATCTTAAACCTCTTGCTCATTCTCCTTCGTTTTTAAGTGACGCTATTTGCTATAATGCCTGTAAGATTGCCAGTGATATTTCTGCCAATGCCCTGATTGGTATGACACAGAGTGGATACACCGGTTGGATGTTAAGCAGCTATAGACCAAAATCACCTTTATACGTTTTTACCAAAAAACGTCATCTGGTTAACCAGTTAAGTTTGAGCTGGGGCGTAAGAGCATTTTTTTATGATGAAGAAGATAGTCTCGATGATATTTTCTTTGACCAGATCGTTATATTAAAAGAACGGGGTTTCTTAAAGCCTGGTGAAATTGTTGTAAGCACTGGTAGTACACCGATACACCTGCATTTACCTACCAATGTTTTAAAGATTACAAAAGTAGAATGATAAGAGTGAGATGACAGTTGGCAGATGACAGTTGACAGACCTTAAGAGAAAATTCTTTATCAACTGTCATCTCGCATCTGTCAACAATATTGCTCATCTCCACAACACCAGGATTATAGCTGCAATTAAATGACCTGCCAGGTGATAGCCGCAATCAATAAAATACAATGCAGTTGGCCTGCTTTCATATATAAATGAAATAGAAACAGCGGTTGTAGCAAAACAGATACCGGTAATAAGCCCCAACTTTAATGCTGATGGAAGAACAGAAAGATCCATCCTGGTAACAAGCATTGCAATACCCATACAAGCAATGAGGATCAAAACAAATGTACCTGTCATCATTTTCGCCATGCCTTTACTTTTATTGGGATCAGTCATATCCAACCCAACTACTGCAGCCCATTTGGTGCCGAACAAAGCTTTTGAATACCATACTGCACCCAGCATAAAATAAGCAATGGTTGCTACCAATATAGCCAGCCAGTTAACGTCTGAAAAGATTTGTGTGTTCATAACAGTTGGTTTTGTTTATAGAAAAATAATCATATTTCCGGGAAATACAATAAGACAGCGAATGAGCAAAAAAAAGAAGGGACAATTGCCCCTTCCTGTATATTGCTAATTAAGTTTATTATAAACGCCGGATCTTAATATTCCGGAACCACACATTATCACCATGATCCTGCAGACCAAATTTTCCTTTTTGGTATTTCCCGAAATCGGGCATGTTTTTGAATTTGCTTCCCGCAACTAATTTTTTCCAGTTATCATCCCAAAGTGTAGTTGAAACAATATTCTCACCATTCAGGTAAAGATCCAGTTTTCCGTTTACACTTTTTATTTCTGCAGTGTTCCATTCCGTTGCAGGTTTTACCGTTTCTTTTGAAGAAGAGATCAGATCATATAAATCACCTGCCCTGTGCTTGATGATTTTCGCATCGGGATGGCCGTTATTATCCAGTACCTGCATTTCCGGACCAGTTTCCCAGGGCCATTTGTATTTATTGTCTTCCTGTGCATAGAAGATAACACCACTGTTTCCATTTGCAGCTATCTTCCAATCATACTTCAGGTGAAAGTTATCAAAATCTTCATCTGTAACGATGTCTCCTCCATCTTCTACCTTTCCTTCTTTTTTACCAGATGCATCAAGATAAATCGTGCCATCAGCAACTTTCCAGGATTTACCAACTGGCATATTTCCGTACTTATGCCAGCCTTTGGTAGACTCACCATCAAAGAGAAGCTCCCAACCTTCTTTTTTCTCTTCATTTGTAAGTGTATTCATAGCGGTTGATTGAGTTGTCTGCTTGCTTGCTGAGTTATTGCAGGAAAGCATTAGTACTGCTGAGGAGGCAACCAGGATATTTTTGATCATTGAGCAATTATTTTTTTAATAAAAGAATATATCTAACCATTGTTTCAGCATCTGCCTGGGAAAGAGTTGGGTGCGGCAACATAGGAACTTCTCCCCAAACTCCTGTACCTCCTTTGATTATTTTTTCCGCCAGCTTGGATACGATGCCCGGTGCCTGGTCAGCATATTTATTTGCTACGTCTCTGTAAGCAGGACCCGTCAATTTTTCATCAATTTTATGACAGGTTAAACAATCGCTTTTCGCTATCAATGCAAGACCAGCCTGGTAATCCGGATTATCCGTTATAGAAGTTTCTGTACTCTTTGGCTCTTCTTTTGTTTCAGTAGTATCAGGCGTTTTACTCTTGTCATTACTATTGCAAGCTATCAGGGCTGTAATTGCAAAAGCTGTAATGAATATTCTTTTCATGTATTTTATTTTTTATTGTTTTTAGAAATATGTTATTTGCTCAGATCAGGTGTTTTAAGGATGCAAAAATATTAACTCAATCCCAATAATGAACGATTAAATGCTTCATCGGCTTTTACACCTGCAAAATCATCAAACGCTTTTTCTGTTACCCTGATGATATTTTTTTGAATAAACTCCGCACCTTCCCTTGCCCCATCTTCAGGATGCTTCAAACAACATTCCCATTCCATCACCGCCCAGCCTTTATAATCATATTGGGTCAGTTTGCTGAAAATGGTTTTAAAATCCACCTGTCCATCTCCTGGCGAACGATATCGGCCTGCACGGTTCAGCCAGCTCTGATAGCCGCCAAAAGTTCCTTGCTTTCCGGTAGAATTAAATTCCGCATCTTTCACATGAAATGCTTTTATCCGCTCATGATAAAAATCAATATATTGAATGTAATCTAATTGCTGCAATACAAAATGCGAAGGGTCATACAGCAAACAGGCACGGGAATGATTATTTACGTTTTCTAAAAACATCTCATAGGTAACACCATCAAAAAGGTCTTCGCCCGGATGAATTTCATAACACACATCCACGCCACATTCATCAAAGTAGTTGAGTATCGGCAACCAGCGATTAGCTAATTCTTTAAATCCTTCTTCTACCAACCCTGCAGGCCGTTGTGGCCAGGGATGAAAAGTATGCCATAGTAATGAGCCACTGAATGTTGGATGGGCTGTCAGTCCCAGATTTTGCGAAGCTTTTGCACCATATTTCAATTGTTGAATAGCCCACTCCGTTCTGGCTTTAGGATTTTTTCTAACAGCCTCCGGCGCAAATGTATCGAACAGATCATCGTAAGCGGGATGCACTGCTACTAATTGTCCCTGCAAATGAGTAGATAGTTCGGAGATTTCCAAACCACATTCATTAACGATGCCTTTTATTTCATCTGCATAGGTTTTGCTTTCGGCAGCTTTTTGCAACTCAATACATCGTGGATCCCAGGTAGGGATCTGTACTGCTTTAAATCCAATTGATTCCGCCCACAAACAAATTGCTCGCAGATTGTTGAACGGAGCTTTGTTGTCCAGAAATTGAGCTAAAAAAATTCCAGGTCCTTGTATAGTTCTCATAATAATCACGCCACGGCGCAGCGTCGCCACGCCAAATTTTAAAGGTTATTTACAATTCGTTTTATTCCATCTTTTAAAAGCGGCACATTAAAATTAATTAATAAACCAAGCTTTAAATTCGTCAGTTTTAAATGTGTCAATACTTGCTTGGGATAAACAAGCGGCAATGTTTCTACAGATTTAAGCTCAACAATAACTTTATCCTCTACAATTAAATCAGATCGGAAACCAAGGTCTAATCTTATAGTTTTCCATATAACAGGAATACTTCGTTGTCTTGAAACTCTCAACCCATGTTTATTAATTAGTTCATATTCCATAATTGCCTCATATACTGATTCAAGCAGACCAGGTCCCAGTTCTCTATGAATTTCAAATGCTGAATCTAAAACGATTGTCGCAATTTCATTCTCAGTCATAATAATAGTAAGGCTTACTTTCTGCAGTTTTAATTTTATATATCATCGTTGCGTCGCTGCGACGCCGCGTGACTAATCTTAGAATTCAATCCACTTCTGATCGCTCTTTCCACTCTCTATCACCTTTTCTACAAAAGTCATTCCCCTTACCCCTTCATCTACTCCAGGAAAATCAAGCCATTCAGGTTGTGGTTCTTCACCGCTTAGTTTTGCTTTTACACACAATGCAAAGTTTCTATAAAGATTGGCAAATGCTTCAAGGTATCCTTCCGGATGACCGGCCGGTGTGCGGGTATTGTGTTTGGCATGGCTGCTTAAATAAGGTGTGCCCGTACGATATGTTTCAGAAGGTTTGTCCAACCATTTTACCAGCAAAGTATTTGCGTTCTCCTGTTGCCACTCCACTCCGCCTTTTTCTCCATATACTCTTACTTTAGTATTGTTTTCTTCGCCGGCTGCTACCTGTGTTGCATATAAAAAACCACTTGCACCATTATCGAATTTTAATAATACAGTTCCGTCATCATCTAATTTTCTGCCTTCTACAACTGTATTAATATCGGCGCAAAGTTTTGTTACACTCAGGCCGCTGACATATTCTGCTAAATTAAATGCATGTGTTCCGATATCACCCATTGCTCCAGCAATACCGCTTTGTGCAGGATCTGTTCTCCAGACCGCTTGTTTGTGTGAACGATGTGTGCTGTCAGGTGCTTCCAAAAAATCACTTAACCATCCTTGCGGATAGTCAACATATACTTTACGGATTTTGCCAAACTTACCGCTTAATACCTGTTGCCTCGCTTCTTTGATCATTGGATAACCGGTATATGTATGTGTAAGGCAAAAAAACAGTTGGCTTTTTTTAGCTATTTCCTGCAATGTTTTACCTTCCTTCAGATCAAAGGCTAATGGCTTATCCAAAACAACATGAAATCCATTTTCCAATGCCAGTTTGGCTGGTTCAAAGTGAACATGATTGGGAGTAACAATACTTACAAAATCCATTCGTTCATTCAGCGGCAATGAATTTTCACTACGGATCATTTCTTTATACGATCCATAGATACGTTGCGGTGGCAGACTCAATAACTCACCGGCTAATTTAGATTTTTCGGGATCACTGCTGAATGCTCCACATACCAATTCTATTTCACCATCTATATTAGCAGCAATACGGTGAACCGCGCCAATAAAGGCACCGGGGCCTCCACCAATCATTCCCATTCGTAATTTTCTTGTAATCATTTCAAACATTTGTTAGTTCTCTTGTTAATTATTTTTTTCTTTCAAAAATGAATATGGTTTTAAAAATAGTACATTTAGCTTTTATAACAATCTAAATTACAAATCTAACGACATGCAAACCGTAAATAGAAATCAACTTTTTTTAGCCAGTTGTATTGCCTTAATTTTCACCTCACTTACTTTCGCTTTCCGGGCATCTTTAGAAGGAGTATGGGGTGCCGAATTCAATCTCACTAAACAACAGGTAGGATGGGTATTTAGTCCTGCTTTCTGGGGATTTACCTTAGCGATGGTAATTGGTGGACCTTTGTGCGATGTACTTGGAATGAAACGATTGTTGGTCTTTGCATTTATTGGTCATATTGCCGGTGCAACAATTTATATTTTCGCTAAAGATGCCACCATGCTGTTTATTGGTACACTTTGTATTGGTATCGGGAATGGAATGGTAGAAGCAGCTTGTAACCCACTTGTGGTTTCGCTATATCCAAATAACAAAACCACTATGTTGAACCGCTTCCATGTTTGGTTCCCGGGAGGAAATGTAATTGGCGGATTGTTAGCCTTCGCTGTTCTTACACAACTGAATCTTGACTGGAGAATTCTTCTTGTGCCACTATTTATAGCAGTTGCTATCTATGGCTTTTTGTTTTTCAAACTGAAATTTCCTCAAACAGAAAGAGTAACAACAGGTGTAAGTACAAAGGAAATGTTCGCCGCTTGTTTGAACCCATTATTTCTCGTCATGCTGGCTTGTATGTTTTTGACTGCCGCTACTGAATTAGGTACTACTACATGGATACTAGCTTTGCTTGAAGGGTCAGGTGTTTCCGGAATCCTGGTTTTGGTTTTCATTTTCGGAATTATGGCTTTAGGAAGATCATTTGCGGGCCCTGTTGTTCACCGACTTAATCCGAATGGAATGCTGATCTTTTCAGCTTTATTCGCAGGAATTGGCTTAGTGTTATTAAGCCAGTCAAGCGGATATGCTTCATTTGGTGCAGCTGCTGTCTTTGCAATCGGAATTTGTTTCTTCTGGCCTACTATGCTTGGTTTTGTATCGGAATATGTACCTAAATCCGGCGCACTTGGTCTTTCGCTGATGGGAGGTGCTGGCATGTTTTCCGTTTCTTTGATTTTGCCTGTTATGGGAAGATGGCTCGATCAGGCGAAAGCAAAAGCTATTGCTGAAGGAATTGATCCATCACAAGCTGAAGCTATGGCTGGGTCGGAGACTTTCCTGAAAGTGGCTATAATGCCAGCTGTCCTGTTTGTCATTTTCTCTATTATTTATTTTGTAAGAAAAAGCCAACTAAAACCCGCACTAGGTTAATTAATCATTATAATAATAAATTACAGCCTCATTCTTTTTAAGACTCTGATTACAATATGAGATCAACAACCCGTTTCCAGCTCTCCCTGATGATGTTTCTTGAATTTTTTATCTGGGGTGGTTGGTTTGTGACCCTTGGTACTTTTTTGAACAATAACCTTGAGGCCACCGGCGGTCAATCAGCCAGTGTATTTTCCACCCAATCCTGGGGAGCTATTATTGCCCCTTTTATCGTTGGACTAATAGCAGACAGATACATTAATGCAGAAAAAATACTGGGAGCTTTACATATTATTGGTGCTATTCTTATGTACCAGCTATATAACGCTGATAATATGGGGGTCTTTTATCCCTATGTATTAGTTTATATGATCTTGTATATGCCTACCATAGCACTGGTTAATTCAGTATCTTTTAATCAAATGAAAGATCCTGAAAAAGAATTTTCCAGTATCCGTGTTTGGGGTACTATCGGCTGGATAGTTGCCGGCTTGCTGATCAGCTTTCTTTTTCATTGGGATACGGAAGAAAATACGGTCAAAGGATTATTAAGAAATACTTTCTTAATGTCATCCATTGCTTCACTAGCTTTAGGATTGTTTAGTTTTACGTTGCCAAAAACACCTCCGACCAGGAGAGCCAATGAGAAAGTAAGCCTGAAAGAAATTATAGGCCTGGATGCGTTGAAGCTGCTGAAGGATAAAAATTTCGCCGTCTTTTTTATCTCCTCCATTCTTATTTGTATACCCCTGGCTTTTTACTACCAGAATACACATGCTTTTCTATCCAATATCGGTGTAAGTAACCCAACGGGTAAGATGACCATTGGCCAGATATCGGAAGTGCTCTTTCTTTTAATGCTCCCCTTGTTTTTTAAAAAATACGGATTCAAAAAAACGATATTGGTAGGGATGCTGGCATGGGCGGTCCGTTATGTTCTATTTGCATTTGGCAATGCCGGCGATCTTAGTTTTATGCTGATCATTGGTATAGCCCTGCACGGTATTTGCTACGATTTCTTTTTTGTTTCAGGCTATATTTATACCAATTCCAAAGCAGGCGAAAAATATAAAAGTGCTGCACAAGGACTTATCACTCTGGCAACCTATGGGGTAGGTATGCTGATCGGTTTTGAAATTGCTGGCATGATCACAGACTCCTATAAGATTTCTGAAAAAGTATTTGATTATAAAATGATCTGGGTCATTCCTTCTATTATAGCAGCGGCTGTTTTCTTATTATTTACTTTCTTTTTCAAAGAAGAAAAAAAATCAATATAACAAAACGGTGCATTTTTTTCACCCGTTCATTCGTAAATTGACATTTAAACATATGAATAATCAAACCTCCCGTCGTAAAGTCTTAAAACAATTAGCAGCTGGTTCATTGGCTGCAGCTGTTATTCAACCACTTCAATCATTTGCTAATAACAATATGGAAGAAGAAAAACTGAAAGGCAATATCAATCATTCCGTTTGCCAATGGACTTACGGCTCCCTGACTCTTGAACAACTGTGCATCGAAGTGAAAAAAATGGGTATGAAGGGCATTGACCTTATTGGCCCGAAAGACTGGCCCACTCTTCAGAAACATGATCTTCAATGCTCGATGTGTTATATCGGAGGTAAGGTAAGCCTTAACGAAGGATGGAATAATCCCAAATTTCATGACCAGTTAATAAAAGATTATTTAGAAGCGATCCCGCTTGTCGCCAAAGCCGGCTATAAAAATCTGATCTGTTTTAGCGGCAACCGTAATGGTATGGACGACGCTACCGGTCTTAAAAATTGCGCAGAAGGACTGCGTAAGATTCTACCACTGGCAGAAAAGAACAATGTGATCATCCAGATGGAACTATTGAACAGTAAGGTTGACCATAAAGATTATATGTGTGACAAAACTCCGTGGGGTGTCGAATTATGCAAAACCCTGGGTTCACCCAATTTCAAACTGCTGTACGATATCTATCACATGCAGATAGATGAAGGAGATGTAATAAGAACCATCCGCGATAATCATCAATACATCGGGCATTATCATACAGGAGGAGTTCCGGGCAGGCATGAGATCAATGAATCACAGGAACTATATTACCCGGCTATCATGAAGGCGATACTGGAAACAGGATACCAGGGATACGTGGCGCAGGAATTTATTCCAACAGGAAAAACAAATGACGATAAGATAGCGGCGTTGAAGAAAGCGATGAAGGTTTGTGATGTGTAACCCCCTGTCCCCCTGAAGGGGGAACTTAGGGCCGGATATACATTTTGTTAAGCAAAATGGCTTACACACAAAGATGCGCAGAGGCTTCTTCCCCTCCTCCGGAGGGGCGAACTAATGACTATATATTTAATCGACCGGGGTGGGTTGCTCAATAACGAACAGAACGTTGAAGAGTGCGACGCAACGAAGCCGATAGTAGTACAATAGCTTGCGGCACAAAATAAAAATAATAAACAACAATCTTATATTATGGCAGACAATGTATATGATGCAATTGTGATCGGTTCAGGCATTAGTGGTGGCTGGGCTGCAAAAGAATTGACCCAAAAAGGACTTAAAGTACTAATGCTGGAACGTGGTCGAAATATAGAACACGTAAAAGACTATGTGAATGCGAACAAAGAAGTTTGGGAATTTCCTCATAGAGGCGGAAGGACACAAAAAATGATAGAAGATTATCCGGTGTTGAAACGTGACTATCCACTCAATGAAACAGTATTGGATTATTGGGTAAAAGACAGTGAAAGTCCCTATACAGAAATTAAACGATTCGATTGGTTTCGCGGCTATCATGTAGGAGGCCGTTCCCTGATGTGGGGTCGTCAAAGTTATCGGTGGAGTGAACAGGATTTTGAAGAGAATGCTAAGGATGGCTATGGTATAGACTGGCCTATTCGTTATAAGGATCTGGCGCCCTGGTATAGCTATGCCGAAAAATTTGCAGGTATCAGCGGTTCCAAAGAAGGACTGGCAGTTTTACCGGATGGTGAGTTTTTGCCACCGATGGATTTGAATGTTGTAGAATAAGATGTAGCAGCAAGAATAAAACAACAATATAAAGGTTCCCGGCATATGTTTATCGGGCGGACAGCGAATATCACGGAACCTAAACCTGAACAGGGAAGAGTAAACTGCCAATATCGGAACCGGTGCTGGAGAGGCTGTCCATTCGGAGCTTATTTCAGTACTCAATCTTCTACATTGCCTGCAGCAATGGCAACCGGCAATCTTACCCTTCGCCCTTTTGCTATTGTTACTAAAATCTTATACGATAAGGATAGCAAAAAGGCGACCGGCGTTGAAATACTGGATGCAGAAACAAATAAAACCTACGAGTACAAAGCGAAGATCGTTTTTGTAAATGCTTCGGCGCTCAACTCTGCCTGGATATTGATGAACTCCGCTACAGACATCTGGCCCGATGGATTAGGGAGCAGTTCCGGCGAATTAGGTCATAACGTGATGGATCACCACTTAGGTGTAGGTGCTTCTGGCGTAGTGGAAGGATATGAAGACAAATATATATTTGGCCGCAGGCCAAATGGTGTATACATACCACGCTATAGAAATATTGGAACTGATAAGCGGGATTACCTGCGGGGCTTCGGTTACCAGGGTGGTGCAAGCCGCCAGGGATGGAGCCGGGAAATAGCTGAATTGAATATCGGCGGAGCTTTTAAAGACGCAATCAGTGAGCCGGGTAGCTGGACGATGGGAATGGGTGGCTTTGGCGAAATGATACCAATCCATGAAAACAAGATCACATTGGATAAAACCAAAAAGGATAAATGGGGATTGAATATACTCGCCATCGATGTGGAACTGAGAGAAAATGAAAAGAAGATGCGGATCGATATGCAGAATGATGCTAAAGAAATGCTGGAAGCCGCTGGAGTAAAAAATGTAAGGAGTTGGGATGGCGATGGTACTCCGGGCCGAGGCATTCATGAAATGGGAACTGCCAGGATGGGTGGTGATCCAAAAACATCGGTACTCAATGCTAATAACCAGGTATGGGATGCAAAGAATGTGTTTGTAACAGACGGAGCCTGCATGACATCAGCTTCTTCCGTCAACCCTTCACTGACTTATATGGCATTGACGGCACGGGCAGCTGATTTCGCAGTCAATGAATTAAAAAAAGGAAATCTATAAGAAGAAAAGCTATGT
>CAMLEX010000044.1 GCA_946479055.1 uncultured Bacteroidota bacterium
AAAACTATTGATCAATCAATCAGAGGTCACCGGTTTTAGTCCAACAGCTGAACTGGCAAAAATAACAGCCAATGGTGGAGTGCTGATGAGTGGTCAGTCTGCCAATGTGAATCCCGGCTATCAAAATGCGGTAAACCAGCAAAACCCTTTCTATGCTGTTTTTGGATTTGCCGTTAATGGCACCATTGCCGCTGAGCCAATACGGGCTAATAATTACCTCATAAATATTTATAAACAAAACAGCGACCCAAGGCTTAGCCGTGTTTTCAGGCCCGCTGAAGCGCCGGCTAATCCAACAAATCCATATATAGGTACGGATTATGGCGCCCCTTCCAATGCTGCTTTGAAAGGACAGATGACCTCTTATATAGGGCCGGGCTTATCAGGAAGTTCAACACAAAGCCAGTGGGTTACCACTTCTGTTGAAAGTATGTTTTTGTATGCTGAAGCGGTAGCAAGAGGCTGGCTTTCGGGTGATGAAAAAACCGCTTATGAAAATGCGGTGAGAGAATCTTTTATATGGCTTGGCGTACCAAATGCCATTGCAGAGGCCGATGATTATATAGCTGGCAATTCAATAGCCGACTGGGCGAATGCAGGAACAACTGTTGCTCAAAAGGTAAAGTTTATTGCTTATCAGAAATATATAGCTATGGCTGGTTTAAATTCTTTAGAAGGATGGAATCTTTACAGAAGGCTTGGTGTGCCGGTAAATGCGCCTTTGTCTGTTCATCCGAACAGATTGGGCAATGGAAGTCTTCCCATCCGGTTATTATATCCATCCGCAGAATATGCAGTGAACGCAGCCAATGTACTTGCGGAAGGAACCATTAACCAGTTTACATCAAAAGTGTTTTGGGATAATTAATCATAATCTAATAATAATGTATATGAAACGAAGAAATATAGTTAACGTCTTATTTTCTTTTATCTTGGTTGGCATATTTTCAAGCTGTTTGAAAGATAAAGAATATGATAAAGGAAGAACAGGCATTAAACCGGATAAGAATTTAAAGATTGCCGAGATTGAAGGGCCACAGAAAGGCTTTTATAATGTTGACCTGATTGCAACCAATTCAGATACGACACTTGTTGATTTTGTTACTGTACGGCTTGCAAGCGATGAACCTGCTGATAAGGATATACAGGTCACTTTTGCTGTAAACCCTGCGATTATTACTGAATACAATACAAATAATGCTACGAGCTATGTAGTTCCCGCTTCCGGATTATATACCATACCCAGCTTAACAGTAACAATTCCAAAAGGAGAGAGGCGAGGTTATTTGAAATTAACTACCCGGGCTTCAAATCTATTGGGTACAGAATATGCATTAGGGGTTCAACTTGCAAATGTTTCTGATCCCGGTATTAAACTTAGTGGAAATTATAATAAACAAGTGATTGCTTTTGCTATAAGAAATAAATATGACGGAGAATACTCAATGTCTGTCAAAACTAAAGGATGGGGGGCTTATGGTATTGCGGACGATGACGTAACACGGAATTGGCCTCGTAATATTGAGCTGGCAACTGCCAGTGCAAATAGTATAATTATTAATGATCCGGATGGTAGTGGAAATTTGCAGCCGGCATTTACCAGCGGCGGCGGCACTACTGCTTTTGGCGCAGCAACACCAAAATTCACTTTTGATGCTGCCGATAAACTGATCAACGTAAATAATAGTACCGCGGACGATGGTCGTGGCAGGGCTTTCAGGCTCAACACGGCTGTGACGGACAGCCGCTATGATCCGGTTACAAAAAAGATACATGCAGCTTATCTTATGTTACAAAACGGGAGACCCGACCAGGAGATTTATATCACATTCACCTATGTCGGCACCAGGTAAAGTTTAAAAATGTTACTATGAAATAACCTGATATTATACAATTTTAAAATGGCTGTGCAGAAACAGCCATTTTATTTTGATAATTCTATCTATTGAATAACCCTGCTGTTATGAAACCAGAAATTGGTTGATTTTCGCAAAGTAAATGATGCCTCAATTCTTAAGATCTCATCTTAGGCTTCTGTTATCCATTTCCTGAATACGGATGCTGTCTCTTGGCTGATAATAAGCGGTTGTTTCATCGTAGGCAAGCTTAGATCCACAATAAGTTTTACACGCTGATGTGTTCTGAAAGATTTAATAAAATTCAGGTTCACTATGGATTGGCGATTGATCCTGAAAAACATTTTTTGATCCAGTTCTTCTGCCAACTGGTTAAGCCTTTTTGTAATAACATATTTTTTTTCGTCCTTATCGATCACATGAACTAAATGTTTTTGTGTATACAGTAAAGCGATATCCTCTTTTTTCAAAGCGACAAAATCACTTCCTTTTTGAACAACAAACCTGGTTTTGGCTGCAGTACGTTTTTCAATTGTTTCTGGCATAACGGAATTTATTTAGGATTATAATATGTTTTACAGAGAACTAAAACTAATTATATGCTGCATCTATAACAGAGGCATTCAACTTACAACAGGTCAGAGTAAATGAAGGGAGTAGTTGAGCGGAAACAAGGTTTTTGTACAATGATTCCTGTTTTTGGTAATATAAAACCAGCTGTACATTCCAAAAAATCGCTGAAAAATATACTGTCAGAGAAAAATTTTATTGCATAGCCAACAATCGGCTAATTATATCCCTTCTCCCAATACACTTACAACAAGTTCTTTATAACTTCTGCCAATGGGGATTTGTTTGCCATTTATTTCAATATCAGTTGCTGTAAATGCCTCAATCTTTTCTTTTGCGACAATAAAAGACCGGTGGATGCGGATGAAATTATTTTTGGCGAGCATCTCTTCAATCTGGCCCAGCTGAAATTTTGTAAGAATATTTTTGTCTTTAGTAGTGATCCTGATATATTCTTTAAGGCTTTCAATATAAAGGATTTCATCGAGGTAAATCTTTACTTTCTTTTTGCTTACGTTAAAGAATAAATGCATTCTTTCAGCAGGCGGTGCTACTAACCTAATTGATGGTTGCTTTTCAACCTCCTGTTTCAGTTTATTGACCGCCATCAAAAACCGGCTGAATTCAATAGGTTTGAGCAAGTAGTCAACTACATTAAATTCATAACCCTGCAGGGCGTATTCCTGGTAAGCCGATGTAACAATAACCTGTGGCGGATTTTTTAATGCTTTAATAAAATCAAGCCCTTTTAGCTTTGGCAAATGAATATCTAAAAAGATCAGGTCTGTCTTTTGCTGTTGCAGCATTTCCATAGCATAAATAGCATCGTTGCAAATGCCCTTCAATTCCAAAAAAGGTATTTGTTTTATATAATCGTTAAGCACTTCCGCCGCCAGTGGTTCATCTTCTACTATAATACAACTATATTTTTGCATGGCTATCCAGGTTAATAGTAAGCAGTACTTTAAAAAGATTGTTTCCATTCTGCACTTCCATACTATATTCTTTATACATAAGTTCTAATTGCCTTCTTACATTACTAAGACCGATATTGTCTTTAACAGCATCCGCATTCCCGTTTTCTTTCGAATTTTCAATATTAAAAGCAAGTCGACCCGATTTCAATTTCATATCAATATAAATATGCGAATTAAAGCGGGTTTCACTGACACCATGTTTAAAAGCGTTTTCAATAAAGGGCAATAGCAACAATGGAGCAATGGCCTGCGCTCCATTATCAATTTCTTTATTAAACGTTATGGCAAGCCTTTCATTATATCTTATTTTCTCCAGTTCCAGGTAGTCATTAAGCATTTTTATTTCTTCTGTAATGGTTATCAGGTCTTTTCCTGATTCATACAACATGAAGCGAAGCAGCTTTGATAACTTCATAACAGTGTCTGCCGTATCATCCGATTTTTTTCGGGCCAGCGCATAAATATTATTGAGCGTATTAAACAAGAAATGAGGATTAGTTTGATTGCGCAGGAATTTTAATTCTGCACCAAGCTTTTCCTTTACAAGATTTTTTTCCCTTTCCTTACCAGCTAACTGTATGCGCAGCAACTTAAGCGCTACGGCTCCGCCAGCTACAAAGCCAATATCTAACAATGCATATAATATTCTTCGTGCTTCAAACAGTGGATAGGTCTTTATCGCCCCTG
Organism: uncultured Bacteroidota bacterium; assembly: GCA_946479055.1. The sequence goes on from CAMLEX010000044.1 coordinate 4,091, forward strand.
CAAAAATTTGAGGATAGATATAATAATTAAAAATTGCCCTGTGTATGATTATGGAGGTAGCCAGGGCTAATATTAGCTGAATGACTATCCAGATGATTTTTTTATTTTCTGCCAGTATCTTATTAACAGAAACAAATAAAACAAAATAGGTGAATAGCATTTTGGGGATCAATATCAGCAACGCTGTTTTTGCAGACATCAAAAACCGGGCGTTATCATCAACTCCGGGTAATGCCGGTGCTGTCCATACAAACTCCATCAGCGTATCCTGCATTACATACGCTAACCAGAATGAAATATGTAAAGCCAATCGCTTCATCACGGCCTAAAAATCGTTAAAAACAATGTTTCCTCTTTAATAAACTTACGAATGACCATTTTAAACATACAAACAACGATTAAAAGAAGATAAGTGATGGCAGAAAAGAGTAAAATTATTATCGCAGTCGTTCATTTTATGCGGACTTTATGGTCATGGCGGAAAATAGCAATAAAACAAAAGAGCAGGTAACTAAAAAACATCACCCATGTCCGGGCAGAGTAATGTTTTATTAGCCTTTTGATTGGATAGTACGTATTATCTTCTCTGCATGTTCTCTTGAATTTTCTATAAACAAACGATGGGTATTCATGCCCCCGCATATAACACCGGCGAGGTAAATGTCTTTCACATTAGTTTCATGAGTATCGTCATCATAATGTGGTTTTTTTACTTCATCATCGGATAATTCAATACCAAGCTTTCTCAAAAAATCCAGGTTTGGCTGATAGCCGGTCAAAGCAATCACCCAATCATTTTCAATGGTGATAATTCCTTCTGGTGTCTGAATATCTACTTCGTGTTCGCGGATGGCAGCGATGGTTGAATTTGTAATTGCTTTGATACAGCCTTCTTTTATCCGGTTGACAATGTCAGGACGCACCCAATATTTTACCCTTAAACCGATATCTTCTTTTCTGATCACCATCGTTACTTCGGCTCCCTTACGCCAGGTCTCTAAAGCTGCATCTACTGCTGAGTTTTGTGCACCCACAATAATCACTTTTTGAAAAGCATAAAAATGCGGCTCCTTATAGTAATGTGTAACCTTCGGCAAATCTTCTCCCGGTACATTTAATAAATAAGGAATATCATAAAAACCCGTAGCGATGATGATATGATTAGCGGTATAAGAGGTTTTATTGGTAACAATAATAAATGCTGATCCGGGATGTAGGATATGGGATGCTGAGCGTTGGCCTTTCTTATCCTGCAACCCGTAATCCGCATCCCGCACCTCTTTCACTTCTTCAAACAAATGAATATTTAAATGATGAGATGTAGTCACCCGGCGGTAATATTCCAAAGCTTCAGACCTTGTAGGTTTTGCATTGTTGGAAACAAATGGAACATTCCCTATCTCTAATCGCTCGGACGTAGAAAAAAAAGTCATGTTGGCCGGATAATTATAAAGCGAATTGACCAGCGAGCCTTTTTCAAGAATCAGGTAATCCAATCCTGCTTTTTTCGCTTCTAGTCCACAGGCCAGGCCAATCGGGCCGCCACCAATGATGATGATTTGAAAATGAGATGAAGACATAAGCAAATATAAAGAAGTCGGAAAGCCCGGATGTGTGAAAAAAGTCCGAAGACTGAAAGTTGGAAAGTCCGAAAGAGCGGGGCTGAAAAAGTATAAGTCTTTTACAATACATAGATCTGAAAAATTAAAAGTCTTTACAATTTAAAAACATAGTCTTACGGACTTCTTGTCTTACCGACTTTCCGGTCTTCTCTCTTTTTAGGTTTTATCCGTCTACTCACTTAAATTTGCCCGACTTTTAAAAAGCATAAAATAAATGGCAAGATCAATCGCATTTCGTGATGCACTTCGTGAAGCAATGTCGGAAGAGATGAGACGGGATGATAGAGTTTTTTTAATGGGTGAAGAGGTGGCTGAATATAACGGCGCCTATAAAGTAAGCCAGGGAATGCTGGCAGAATTTGGACCGAAAAGAGTGATTGATACACCGATCGCAGAATTGGGTTTTACGGCGGTAGGTGTTGGAGCCGCTCAAAATGGACTTCGCCCGATAGTAGAATTTATGACCTGGAACTTTGCTGTTCTGGCTTTAGATCAAATTTTAAACACCGCATCTAAAATGTTGGCAATGAGCGGTGGTCAAGTGTCTTGCCCTATTGTTTTCAGGGGTGGTAATGGCTCTGCTGGTCAATTAGGTGCTCAGCATTCAACAGCTTTTGAAAGCATGTATGCTAATATCCCGGGTATTAAAGTAGTATCTCCAAGCAATGGTTATGATGCGAAAGGATTGCTCAAACAAGCCATTCGTTATGAACAAGATCCTGTTATGTTCATGGAAAGTGAACAGATGTATGGTGATAAGGGCGAAGTTCCGGAAGAAGAATATTATATCGAATTAGGAAAAGCGGATATAAAAAAACAAGGTAAGGATGTAACCATCGTATCTTTTAATAAAATGATGAAAGTGGCATTGGGAGCCGCTGCTGAGCTGGAAAAAGAAAATATCAGCGCAGAAGTAATAGATCTTCGTACCATCCGCCCACTTGATTGGAAAACAATCCTTGAAAGTGTAAAGAAAACCAACCGCCTTGTTATTGTGGAGGAGCAATGGCCTTTTGCCTCTGTTTCGTCTGAAATTACATACCAGATTCAGAAAGAAGGTTTTGATTACCTGGATGCGCCCATCCGCCGTATTACAGCAGCAGATGCGCCGCTTCACTATGCACCCAACCTTGTGGCAGCTGCTTTGCCTAGTGTAGAAAGAACAGTAAAGCTGGTAAAGGAAGTAATGTATCAAAAGAAATAAGGCCTCGTATAAAAAATAGTCAACCCACCCTTAAAACGGTGGGTTTTTTGTTATTTATTCGGTCACGTAGATTTACGCATAATATTTTTTTTTCAAACCATGCAGCGTTTTGGGGGTAATTGTGCATCTTTGTTATGGTTTTTCATAGGATATTGGATTTTAAAACGAGGCTGGATTTCTATCCGGCCTCTTATTTTTTTACAAACCCCAACCCCTTAAAGTAAGTTAAGAAACATTCTTTACTATCAGAGTCTCCTGACCTAAGCTTGCAGCTCAAAGCTAATAGCTCGTAGCTTATCCCTATTTTTGCCCACTAAATCTCTTATTTGATGGCTGATATACTGATCATTGATGACGAAAAAGCAATTCGCAAAACGTTGACTGAAATACTTTCCTTTGAAGGTTATAAAATTGATGAAGCGGCGGATGGTGAAGAAGGTTTGAAGAAATTTAAAGAGAAATCATACGATGTAGTATTGTGTGATATTAAGATGCCGAAGTTGGATGGTATTGAATTTCTGCAAAAAGCGGCTGATGCCAGCCCGGATATCCCGATTATTATGATCTCTGGCCATGGGAACATAGAAACAGCCGTAGAGGCCGTTAAGAAAGGAGCCTATGATTTTATTTCAAAACCACCTGATCTTAACAGGCTATTGATCACCATCCGCAATGCGATGGAACGCAGCAGCCTGGTGACGGAGACGAAAGTGCTGAAAAGAAAAGTGAGCCGTGTGCAGGAAATGATTGGGGGATCCGCTCCTATACAAAGAATAAAAGATACTATCGAAAAAGTAGCGCCTACTGAGGCTAGAATACTGATAACCGGTGAAAATGGTGTGGGTAAGGAATTAGTAGCACGTTGGGTGCATGAAAAAAGTAATCGTGCCAACGGACCGTTGGTAGAAGTGAATTGTGCGGCTATTCCTACTGAACTGATCGAAAGTGAATTATTCGGACATGAAAAAGGCTCCTTTACTTCAGCGGTTAAACAACGTATCGGCAAATTTGAACAGGCGAACGGCGGTACTTTATTTCTGGATGAAATAGGTGACATGAGCCTGAGTGCGCAGGCCAAAGTGCTTCGTGCCTTGCAGGAAGGAAAAATAACAAGAGTAGGAGCTGATAAAGACATTAATGTAGATGTTCGTGTTATTGCCGCTACCAATAAAGATCTTTTAAAAGAAGTAGATGAAAAATCTTTCAGGCTTGACTTGTATCATCGCCTGAGTGTCATACTTATTCATGTGCCTTCTCTTAATGAAAGACGGGATGATATACCTGTATTAGTTGACCAGTTTCTCCGTGATATCTGCGCGGATTATGGTATCGCCAAGAAAAATATTGATGATGACGCTATTGAGCTATTGCAGGAATATGACTGGACAGGTAATATCCGCGAATTGCGAAATGTAGTAGAACGTCTTGTAATTCTTTCTGCCAAAACCATAACGGGTGAGGATGTGAGGAGTTATGTGATGCCGAGATGAGATACGGGATATGAGATTTGGGATACTAAATACGAGGGAGGTAATCCCGTATCGCGAATCCCGAATTTCATTTGCCATTCCTCCTCTTTAGCAAAACTTTCAGCAACCAGATTTTGATACGCCAATTATTATAATACATTTGACCCTTAAAATAAAATCAGGCTCATGCCTTTACAACATTTACTCGTTATTTATCTTATTGGTATCCTACTTGTTTTCCTCCCTTCTTTTGGTTTGGCAAAACTTTTTACAAAAGCCGGTGAACAATCCTGGAAAGCCTGGGTTCCTTTTTATAATACCTGGGTGATGCAGGAAATTGCCAAACGCCCAAAGCATTGGGTCTTCTGGCAATTTATTCCTGTAGTGGGATGGTTTATTACTCCGGGCATCTTTATTGAATTCGCCAAAGTGTTTGGTAAGTTCTCACTAGGTCATCATACAGCAGCTGCCTTACTAGCTCCTTTTTATTTCCCCTGGCTGGCTGCCCAAAAAGACACAAAATTCATTGACGCTGAAGCAGCGAGAAATCATAAAAAAGCGGTGTGGAGAGAATGGTTTGATGCAGCCATCTTTGCAATTGTTGCCGCTACATTGATACGTACTTTTGTTTTCGAAGCCTACGTTATTCCTTCCGGTTCGATGGAAAAAACATTGCTTGTAAAAGATTTTCTTTTTGTAAGCAAACTGAGTTATGGCCCACGTATTCCCAACACACCTCTGTCTGTTCCATTCGTTCATAATTACCTGCCTGTTACCAATGGCAAGTCTTATTCTACCGCCATCCAATTGCCTTATAACAGATGGTTTGGCTCATTGCCAAAAAGAGGTGATGTAGTGGTATTTAATTTTCCGGCAGGGGATACAGTAATTCATGCGGAAGGATATGAATCAGCCAGACCTTACTATGATGTAAAACGAAATGCGGCTGCAGGATCAAGAGATGATCAAATGATATTGTCTGACCCGGAAAACTATCCTATTGTAGTACACCCCGTTGATAAAACGGATAACTACATCAAACGCTGTGTAGGAGTAGCCGGTGAAACAATTGAGATAAAAAATGATGAAGTTTATATTGATGGGGTAAAACAAACATTACCTCCGTACTCCGAAATGTATTATAGGGTTACTGTCAATGCCACTACACTTGACCAGGATGTAATGAAAGATGAATATAATGTTGACATTGATAAAGGCGACTACAGCCTGACGGGTAAGCCAGGTGAATACATGATGTTGCTGACCGCAACCGCGAAGGAAAAAATGCATAAAAATGGTTTGATAAAAACAATTGCTCCTGCCGTAGATCTGCCCGGTGGCGAGAATGTTTATCCTTACGACACATTTGCTGTTCATAGAAGCTGGACAAGAGATAATTTCGGTCCGGTATGGATACCTAAAAAAGGAGCCCCTTTAAAATTAACTCCAGAAAATTATTCTATCTATGAAAGGGCTATCCGTGTATATGAAAAGAATGATTTTTATAGGAGAGATGGAAAATTCTTTTTGAATGGAAAAGAAGTAACTGATTATACTTTCAAAATGAATTATTTCTGGATGATGGGAGATAACAGGCAGGGATCGCAGGACAGCCGTTATTGGGGTTTTGTACCAGAAGACAGGGTAGTAGGGAAAGCCTGGATGATCTGGTTCAGTTGGGAAGATGGACCAAGATGGAAGAGATTATTCAATATTGTAAAATAGATTAACTTTAAATGCCCCTTTCATCAGGGGCATTTTTGTAGAATAACTTTTGGCATATGAAGGAACAAAAATTTGAATTTGAATACGAAGTATATAATGACATCAGTGAATTAAAAAAAGACGACGCTACTTTGCTTACCCAAGCAAGAGCAGTGACAAAACAGGCATATGCACCTTATTCCAATTTTTTTGTTGGCGCTGCTGCTGAATTGAACAATGGAGAAATAGTTTCCGGCACCAACCAGGAAAATGCATCCTACCCTGTGGGCATTTGTGCAGAAAGAGTTTTATTGGGTAATGCAGCTACTTTGTATCCCGGTATCAGCATTGATACGATGGCTATCAGTTATGATAGTAAGGAAGTAAAAAGCGATCATCCTATTTCCCCCTGTGGCATGTGCAGGCAATCCTTATTGGAATATGAAACAAGAACGAAGAAGCCGATACGATTGATATTAGCAGGGCAGGAAGGAAAGATAATCATTGTTAAAACGGTAAGCTTTTTATTACCGTTTGCATTTACAAGTGGAGAATTGCTATAAAGAGTTTATTGTTTTGGGTTTATTGTTTGTGGTTCTTTACAGCAGCTATAGCTTTACTGTGATCAAATTTTCTCAATTACGATAGTGAAAAGTCCAGCAGCAATTTATATTACAAACGGTCTTTGAATTTCAATCCCCTTACTTTTGAGTTGTTAAGATAAATGATGAAAGCGGCGATTTTTTTGATTTCCATTTCAATTTCACCGTATAATTCTTCAAACTCTTTTTGATCAATATATTTGTCATCTAAGCCTCTGTATAGCTGAGATTTTAACTCTCCGCATTCTCCTTTTGAAATACTAAGTGAGTTTAAAAATTCAAGACGGCTATTTCTTTCAAAACCCTCTCCAATATTATCCATTACAGAACCTGCAGCAGCTTTTATTTGCTCAGCAAATCGGTAATCATGATTTCTTCTCATTTTTTCAGAGAGGAAAGATATTTTCTGATAAATTTTTCTTGCTAACTGCCATATCTCCAAATCTTCAAACTTTTGAACTGTTGCCATAGAAGTGGTTATTGTTTTTGATTTATTTTCAGACCTGAGGACTATTGATAGGGGATTATTGTAATAGCAATGAATATTCGACTTTTTACGAAACAATAAACCATAAACAATAAACCATAAACTAAAAAAGAGTCTGCACTCCATACGCCACTTTCATCTCATGTTCCAATAACCATTTCTTTCTCCATAATCCACCGCCATAACCGACCAGTTCTCTGTTAGCGCCTATTACTCTGTGGCAAGGAACAATGATCGCTACATTATTTTTCCCATTAGCGCTGGCAACTGCTCTTGTTGCTTTAGGATCGCCTGTCTTGATGGCCAATTGCAGATAGCTGATCGTTTTGCCATAAGGTATTGTCATCAGGAGGCTCCAGGTTTCCTGCTGAAAAGGCGTCCCGGTTTGATTAATAGGTAATTCAAAAATTCTTCTTTCCCCATTAAAGTATTGTATCAATTGCTCAATACATTGTATTAGCATTGGTGGCAGATCTTTTTTGCTGCCATCGCTTTTCTGTGTAGTATCATGAAAGCTGACTTCGCTGATATAATCTTGTGTGCCAGAAATTTTTAACAGACCGACGGGTGAATGATAATATGTAGTAAACGTTTCAGCCAATTTTCATCCCATTTGTTACCGGCATTCCGGGTTGCAATAAAATTACATCTTTGTTTTCATCATACACACCCAGCACAAGGCACTCACTGGTAAAATCAGCAATCTGTTTAGGCGGAAAATTCACGACTGCAATTATTTGCAGGTTTACTAAATCTTCTTTTTTGTAATGCGCCATGATCTGCGCAGAAGATCTTTTGATACCCAACTCTTTTCCAAAATCGATTACCAGTTTATACGCCGGTTTACGGGCTTTTGGAAAATCATTTACTTCAACGATCGTTCCCGTACGAATATCAATTTTTTCAAAATCAGGCCAGTTTATCATAAAAGGTTTATTACGTTATAAATTAATGTGGAAATGTGAAGATGTGATAAATGTGAAAATTAGCCGCTATAGAAATTTCATTTCCACACTTCCACAGTTATCACATTTCCACATTAAGGAACCTTTTCGTTTTTTACGAAACTATAAACCAAAAACTATTAACCATAAACTTTTTTTGTCCTACCTTAAGGAAAATTTTTTTTGCTGTATGAATCGCCAAAAGAAAAAAGCCGTATCACGTCGTGATTTTATCCGCAATACTTCCGTCTTTGGGGCTGGTGTTCTTATTCTTCCACGGCATGTTTTAGGCGGAAAAGGATTTATTGCTCCCAGTGACAAACTCAATATTGCGGCTATTGGTGCTGGTGGAAAAGCAACTTATAATATTCAACAAGCTTTTAATGGGGGCGCTGAAAATATTGTAGCCTTATGTGATGTAGATGATCGTATGGCCGCTGATAGTCGTGCAAAACATCCCAAAGCAACCTATCACAAAGATTTCAGGGCAATGCTGGATAAACAGGGAAAAGAAATTGATGCGGTAATGATTACAACTCCCGATCATATGCATGCAGTTCAGGCATTACCATGTATGCAACTAGGTAAGCATGTGTATCTGGAAAAACCCCTGACACATGATATTTATGAAGCAAGAATACTGACACAAGCGGAAAAGAAATACAAGGTAGTGACACAAATGGGCAACCAGGGCAGTAGTGGTGATGATACGAGGATAATTGAATCATGGGTTCAATCCGGACTGATCGGTGATGTTCATACAGTGCATGTATGGACCAACCGTCCTGTCTGGCCGCAGGGTATTCCAAAACCTACGGGCAAATTTGATATTCCAAAAGAATTGGATTGGGATCTTTGGCTGGGCACTGCACCGCCAAGAGATTTTAACCCGCTCTATGTACCTGCTAACTGGAGAGGCTGGGTAGACTTTGGAACCGGTTCATTAGGTGATATGGGTTGTCATTTTATTGATGTGCCATACCGGGCATTAAAATTGGGTTATCCTGTTTCCGTTGAATGTAGTGTCACCTCTGTTTTCACTGGTTTTTTCCAGGAAGCATTTTATACAGATAGTTACCCGCCTTCCTCTAAAACGCATATACAATTTCCT